>NZ_JBFNXQ010000013.1:0-71687 GCF_041018925.1 Geodermatophilus maliterrae | reverse complement strand
CCGGCGGGTCGTCGAGAAGACCACCGCCCCGACGCCCAGCAGTGCCGCCACCGCGCCGCCGACCTGGGCCGTGCGCGCGGCCGCGCTCGTCGGCGGGCGCTCGGTCAACCCGAAGTCGGAGTCGCCGGGCTGCGCCACCGACGGCGCGGGGGTGTCCGGGACCGCCTCGGGGTCGCGTGGCGTCACCGGCTCGTGCTCGTCGACCGGCAGCACGCTCTCGGAGGTCTCCGTCGAGTACTGGATGCCGTAGTGCAGGTAGAGCTCGGCCTCCTGGTCGGTGGTCAGCTCGCGGCTCTCACCGAACCGCGGCGCGGCGACGACGGCGGTGCGCTCGACCACCACCCGCACCCGGCCGTCGACCTCCGTCGCGTCGAGCAGCGGGACGACGACGGTGTCGCCGTCCACCGTGGCGTACATCCACTCGGGTGCGCCGGTCTCGTCGTCGGCCAGCAGGTGCGTGATCTCGCCGATCTCCGCGTCGTCGCGGCCGACCACCGTCATGCCGACCCAGTTGCGCACCGAGTCCCGGTCGGGCAGAGCCATGGCCGATCTCCCACCTGTTCACGCGGGCGGGCCCCGATGGCCCCGCCTCTCCTGTCCCGCCGACTACCCCGGTCCTCCGCGCCCAACCCGACCCTCTTGGCGCGGGCGATGCACGGGCCGACCAGCGACGACGCCGTCACGCCCGCGGGTCCCTCCCGACGACGGCCGAGACCAGGAGCAGCTTGACCAGCCAGTCACCGCCGTGGATGGCGGCCTGCTGCCAGGGCACCTTCTCGTGCACCACCGACCCGGTCAGCAGCACCACCGGGAAGGCGGCCCACAACCCGGCGCCCAGAGCGAGCGCGTCGCGCGGGCCGCGGGCCGGCAGGCGGTCGGCGAGCAGGGACACCGCGGTGGCGACCACCCCGCTGCGGACCAGTTCGACGGGGGCCACCACCGCAGGCGAGAGGCCGGGTCCGGCGTAGGCGTCGTCCAGGCGGGCCAGACGGGCGCCGAAGGCGGCGTACCAGGCCGAACTGGCCGCGAACGCCCCTGCGGCTGCGGCGGCGACCCGCAGCGGCGAGACGGCGCTCACGACGCGTCCTCCACGGTCGGCGCCCTCGTGGACCACTCGTGCATCTCTCCTCCTCGCGACGGTGTCGACGGGCAGACGTGCTCCGGCGGCCGGACTCATCGGTCGGGGTGCTCGCGTTGACGGGCGGGTGCGGGGAGCCCACGCTGCCCGGATGAGCGTCGTCCCGTTCCCGACCCCCGGCCGGTGGACGTGGGAGAGCGCGCGCGGCCGCACGCGGGCCGTGCGCGTCTCACCGCACGCCGAGACCGGCGTGCTCGCCCTCAGCCTGTGGCGGGACGACCGGTGCGTGGGCAGCGTGCACCTCACCCCCGAGGAGGCGGCGTCCCTGGTCGGGCGGCTGTCCGAGGCCCTGGCCGGCCTGGCCGCGCCACCGTCCCCGGCTCCGCCCGACCCCGTCGAGGACCGACTCGAGCACCTGGAGCGGCGGCTGCGGGCGCTCGAGGAGGGGACGCCGCCGGCCTGACGGCGGACGGGTCAGGGAGGTGGCTGCGCCCAGTCGATCCGTGCGGCCAGCACCCGCAGCCGCGCGCCGAGCACCGGGTCCACCGACGCCGCCCGGGCCACCCGGCCGAGGACGTGGTCGCGGAAGGTCGCCGGGTCGCGGTCGCGCACCTGCGAGGCCCAGCCGTGGACGGCGCAGTTGTGCAGCAGCGCCCGCAGCGCGTCCCGCTCCGGCCGCGGCAGCGTGGGCCGCTGGAGGTCAGGTCGTCGACGTAGCGGGTGTGGACGGCGCCCGAGGCCGCGGCCAGCCCGGCCAGCCGGCGGTCCAGCCGCGTGCACACCAGGTTGGCCAGCGCCGGCGACGTCGGCGCGCCTCGTGGCAGGTGCGGGACGGCCAGCCGCCGCCCGAGCCGGCGGTGCCGGTCGCGGCCGTCGGCGTCCTCGGGCACCGGCACCCGCCGCCACACCGCCGCGGGCACCACCGTGGTCGCCAGCCCGGTCAGCGCGTGCGCCACCGGCTCGGTCAGCCCGACGACGCCCTGCAGCACCCCCCACACCCGGCCGGCCGGTACGCCGGCGAAGAACGCCTCGAGGTCCATGCCGAGCACGACGTCGGCCCCGGGCGTGGGGCAGCGCCGCCGTCCGCCCGGACCGCCCGGGCACGCAGCCGTGCGCCGCCGGGTGCACCGGCACCGGCGCCAGCACGTGCCGCAGCACCCGGCGCTGCGCCTCCCGGAGCCGCGGCTTGGGCGCGGCGAGCAGCCGCACACCGCCCGCCGGGCGCGGCACCGTCCGCCACCGGTAGTGCCGCAGCGCCTCGTCGTCCGCGGTGCGCTCCCAGGAGCGGACGTCGGCGAACCAGGCCAGCTCGCCCTGGTCGAGGTCGAGCAGCCGGGCGAGCGCGGCCAGGTCGGGGACGTCGGCCGCGGGCGCGCGCACCCGGACGGCGCGGGTCGGCACCGGCTGCCGGAGCACCACGCGCGGCGGGACTCCGGCCGCCTCGCCGCGCGCCCAGCCCCCCGTCGTCCGCACGAAGGCGGCGAGCTCGCGCGGCCGGTCGGCCGGGGCGTCGCGGTAGGTGAGCAGCACCTCGGCGACCAGCGCGCCGACCCACCGCGGCGCCCGGGCGTACCCGAGCGCGACGGCCACGCGGCGCACCGCCTCCCGCCGCCGCCACGGCCCGGCGAGGAGGGCGGTGGCGATGCCGGACGCCGTCGCCGCGGCCTGCCGCCCGGGAGTCACGTGCGCGGCGGGGCGGGCAGCCGCTCCCTGTGGGAGTCGCCGGTGCGTGCGCGGAGCGCGCCGTCCGGCGGGTGGTGCCGATGGTGGCCGTGACGAACCGCCCCGGGGTCACCCCGGGGGGACCGGCTCTCGCCGGTGGTCCTGCCCGTCCCGCCGCGCACGGGCCGCACGGTAGCGGCACCGGCCGACACCGATGAGTTCCCGGCGCCGGGACGGTCCTCCCCGTGACGGAGCACCAGGGAGGGGACGACGTGACGACGGACGACGGGATCCGCGCGGCGACGGCGGCCGAGCGGCGCGCGCAGGTGGCGCTCTACGAGTCGCTGACCGACGAGCAGTGGGACGCACCGAGCCTGTGCGCCGGGTGGCGGGTGCGGGAGGTGCTCGCCCACACCACGATGCCCTTCCGCTACTCGACCGGCCGGGTGCTGCGGGGGATGGTGCGGGCGCGGGGCAGTTTCGCCCGCTTCGCCGACCGCGCCGCCCGGCGCGACGCCGCCGGGATGACACCGGCCGAGCTGCTCGCCTCGCTGCGCGACAACGTCGACTTCGCGTGGTCCCCACCGGGCGGCGGGCCGCTCGGCGCGCTGTCGCACGACGTCATCCACGGCCTCGACACCTCCGCCGCGCTCGATCTCGACGACCGGTACGCCTCTCCGGAGCGGTGCGCGCTGGTGCTCTCCGGCCTGCAGCCCAAGCAGCTGCGGTTCTTCGGCGTCGACCTCACCGGTGTGCGGCTGCGGGCCGTCGACGCCGACTGGTCCTACGGCGACGGCGAGGTGGTCGAGGGCCGCGCGCAGGACCTGCTGCTCACCGTCTGCGGCCGCCGGCAGCGCGCCGGACGGCTGAGTGGCCCGGCGGCCGAACGGCTGGCCGCCGGCTCGCCGGGCTGACGCCTCGAGCGGGCATCGCCCCGCCGGACCCAGCACCGCCCGGTCGTGGGCGAGCGGGTCGCGCGCGGAGCAGGCAGGCTGGGCAGGTGAGCTGGCTGGTCACCGGGGGAGCCGGGTACGTCGGGGCGCACGTGGTCCACGCCATGGTGGCGGCGGGTGAGGACGTCGTCGTCCTCGACGACCTGTCCAGCGGCGACGCCGGACGGCTGGCCGGCCTGCCGCAGGTGCGGCTCGAGGTCGGCTCGGTGCGCGACCGGGGCACGGTCCGCCGGGTGCTGCGCGAGAACGGCGTCGCCGGGGTCGTCCACCTGGCCGGGCGGAAGCAGGTCGCCGAGTCCGTCGCCGACCCGCTGCTCTACTGGGCGGAGAACGTCGAGGGGCTCATCTCGCTGCTCGAGGGCTGCCGGGCCAAGGGCGTCACCCGCTTCGTGTTCTCCTCCAGCGCCTCGGTGTACGGCACGCCCGACGCCGACCGGGTTCCCGAGGACACCGCCTGCTGTCCGCTGTCGCCGTACGGCCGCACCAAGCTCGTCGGGGAGGACCTGCTGCGCGACTGCGCCGCATGGGGTCTGACCTCGACCAGCCTGCGCTACTTCAACGTCGCCGGCGCCGCCGCCCCGGAGTTCGGTGACCGGGGGACGGCGAACCTCGTGCCGCTGGTCTTCGAGGCCCTGGACGCCGGCCGGCCGCCCCTGCTGTTCGGCGACGACCACCCCACGCCCGACGGCAGCTGCGTGCGCGACTTCGTGCACGTCTCCGACGTCGCCGACGCGCACGTGGCCGCCGCCCGTGCGCTCGTCGCGGGACGGCCCGGCGGCACCTACAACGTCGGCCGCGGCGAGGGCAGCAGCGTGCTGGAGGTGCTGCGCGTGGTGGCCGAGGTCACCGGTGGCGACACCACCCCCGAGGTGACCGGCCGCCGTCCCGGTGACGCCGCCCGCGTGGTCGCCGCCGTCGACCGGATCGCCACCGACCTCGGCTTCCGCGCCACCCGCGACCTGCGCGAGATGATCACCAGCGCCTGGACCGCCTGGCGCGCGCTGCAGCCGCTCTGACCTCGCCCGCCGGACCTCGTGCTCTGGTCCGCACCGGGGGCAGAGCACGAGGTCGCCGGCTCGGCCCACCCGCGCCCGTCGGCCCTAGAACGCGTCCCCGGTCCGCCAGGCCATCTCCTGCAGGATCAGCGTGTTGCCGTCCGGGTCGGTGATCCAGGCGTACCGGACACCGCCGCCGACGTCGACCACCTCGCCGACGTCGACACCGCGGCCGACCAGGTCCGCGCGCGCCTGCTCGATGTCGGCGACCACCAGGTGCAGACCCCGCAGCGTGCCGGGCGCCATGTCCTCGTAGGCGGGCAGGCCGGTGCCCATGCCGATCGAGCAGGCCGACCCCGGCGGCGTCAGCTGGACCACCCGCACCCCGTCGGCCGGCCGGACGTCGACGTCCTCGACGAAGCCCAGCCGGTCGACGTAGAAGGCCTTCGCGCGGTCGACGTCGGTCACCGGGACGGGCACCAGTTCGAGCTTCATCTCCACCGGGCACTCCTCATCTCACCGGCAGCCGGGTGCCACCTGCTGACCGAGACCGCCGCGGACGCCGCAGCTCATCGCCGCCGGCGCAGGGAAGGTCAGGACGCCGGGGTGCCGGCCGCGGCGAGGACGGCGCGGGCGTCCGCGTCCGCGAGCAGCACCTCGGGCAGCCCGGCCAGCGCCGTCCGCACGTGCTCCGGCCCGCCGAACTGGAAGCCGAGCTGGGTGGCGTAGCAGGCGCAGGCGTCGGCCCGCCGGTCCAGGTCCTGGGGGAGCTCGACCGTGGTCAGTCCGCCGGGGAGGTCCGGCCCGGGGACGGCGTCGGGGTCGCGCAGCACGTAGGGCGCGTCCCGCCACCACAGCACCGGGCGGCCGGTGCCGGCCACCGCGCGCAGCACGTGCAGGTGGTCGACGTGCGACCCCAGCGCCTGCGGGGCCAGCCACAGGTCGCCCGGGACGTCGGCCAGCGCCGCGCGCACGTCCCGCCAGGCGTCGTCGCCGTCGTGCACCCCGGCGAAGAGGTCCGGCGCGCTGGTGTAGCCGCGGTGCGGCGCCTCGGGCAGGTCCAGGTGCAGCGGCGTCGCGCCGAGCACGGCCATGGCGGCGGCGTCCTCGGCGCGCCGCAGGGCCATGTAGTCGACGTCGGCCGGCAGTCCCTTGTCGAGCTGGCAGGCCAGCGCGAAACCGGCCGGGTCGGGCACGCTGCGCGTGAAGCAGGTGACCACGGTGACCTCGTGCCCGGCGTCGGCCAGTGCGGCGAGCGTGCCGCCCACCGAGAACGCCGCGTCGTCGAGGTGCGGGCTGACCGCGGTGACCCGCATCAGAGCAGGTGCGCGGCCGGCCGGAACCGGCAGGACAGGTCGACGTCGGCCGGCACGGTCCAGCCGCCGTCCGGCGTCGTGCCCGCCACCTGGCGGTACACGGCGTCGATCGAGCGGGCCAGCACCGGCCACGAGTAGAGCCGGCGGACCTCCTCCAGCGCCGTCGTCGCCAGCCGGGCGCGCAGGCCGGCGTCGCCCAGCAGCCGGTCCAGCGCCGCGCGCAGCCCGGCGACGTCGCCCGGCTCGTGCAGCAGGCCGTTCTCCTCGTGCCGCAGGCAGTCGACCACACCGACGCTGTCGGTGCTCACCGTCGGCAGCCCGCTGGCCATCGCCTCGAGCAGCGTGTTGCTGAAGCCCTCGCTGTAGGTCGGGCTGACGAAGACGTCGGCCGAGCGGTACACCGCGGGTGCCTCGTCCGGCGGCACGTAGCCGAGGAACGTCGTGCGGTCGTCGGCCCGGGCACGGGCCTCGTCGAGGTCCGGGCCGATGCCGGAGACGACCAGCCGGACACCGTCGGGCAGCGCTGCCAGCAGGTCGAGCACACCCTTGCGGCGGTCGACGCGACCGTGGAAGAGCAGCACCGGCGGGTCCTGCAGCGCACCCAGCGGCCGCTCCGCCGGGGTGAACCGGCGGGTGTCCGTCGCGCCCGGGACGATCGTGAACCGCGCCGGGTCCGAGCCGAGGTTGCCGACCACCTCGTCGCGGAAGCTGGCGCTGCCGATGAGCACTGCGCTGGCGGAGTCGACGACGGTGCGCATGGCGTGCGCGTGGGTGCCGCAGCAGGTGCCCACCCAGTGCCCGTCGCCGCCCTGGATGCTCACCACGGCCGGCAGCCCGGTCTCCCGCGCCGCGGCCAGCACCGCCAGCCCCGGCGGGTAGCCGTACTGGGCGTGCAGCACGTCGAACGGGCGGTCGGCGTGCAGGCCGACGACGGTGCGCACGAGCTCGTCGATGTCGCCCTCCCAGTCGGCGGGGACGACGGTCTCGCCGCGGCTGGGCAGCGCGTGCACCTCGACGCCGGCGGGCACGCGGTCCGGCGGGGGCGGGCCGCCGCCGTACACGCGGGTGCCGGCCTCGTCGTCGCGGTACTGGCTGACCAGCACCACCTCGTGGCCGAGCGCGACCAGCTCGCGCAGCAGGTTCTCCGCGTAGACGCTCATCCCGCTGACCGCGGGCCAGTAGCGGCGGCTGACGAAGCAGATCCTCATGCCCGCTCCGCCTCCCGCAGCGTCGCGATCGAGCGCGGCACCATCTCGTGCGCCCGGTGCCCGTCGCGGGAGAGCTCCAGGGTGACCAGCCGGTCGAAGGACGCCTCCCGCAGCGCGCGCAGCACCGCCGGCAGGTCGACGTCGCCCGCGTCGAGCGGCAGGTGGTCGTGCACCCCGCGGCGCATGCCCTCGACGGCGACCGTGCCCAGGTGCGGCGCGAACCGGGTCACCGCCTCCTCGGGCGCGTACGCCCCGGCGACGACGCAGTGCCCGGTGTCCAGCGCCAGCGTGATCCCCGGTGAGCCGGCGGCCAGCCGCGCCCAGTCGTCGCAGTCCTCGACCAGCATCCCGGGCTCCGGCTCGACGGCGAGGGCGTAGGACCGCCCGCCGTGGCTGTCGACCAGCGCCCGCACGCCGTCGGCCAGCCAGCCCCACGCCGCGTCGCGGTCGACGCCCGGCTTCGGCACGCCGGCCCAGAAGCTCACCGCCTCCGCGCCGAGCACCTCGCCGAGGTCGCAGGCCAGGCGCAGGTAGGCCAGTCGCCGCGCCCGGCCCTCGGCATCGGCCGTCACCAGCGTCGGCTCGTGCTTGACCCGCGGGTCGAGCAGGAACCGCGCGCCGGTCTCCACCACCACGCCGAGCCCCAGCTCGTCGCAGCGGGCGCGCACGCGCTCCGCCCGGGCGAACGCGTCGTCGGCGAAGGGGTCCAGGTGGACGACGTCGAGGGTCAGCGCCACCCCGGCGTAGCCGCAGTCGGCGAGGAAGGTCAGCGCGTCGGACAGCCGGTGCGAGGTCAGGCCGTTGGTGTTGTAGGCGTACCGCAGCCCGCTCACGAGTCGAGGACCTCCGCGACCACGTGCCGGCCCGGCTCCCGGTACAGCGCGTACAGCGCGCCCACCCGCCGGTCGGCGCCGGCGCGGTCGAACCACGCCGGGCCGCCCAGGCGCTCCTCGGCCTCGGCGGTCAGGTGCACCCGCGCCCAGCCGCCGGGGTCGGCGCCCACCACCGCCAGTCCCTCGTCGTGCTCGATGAGCCGGCGCACGCCGCGCTCGCCGATCCGGCCGTAGGACATCGTCTCGACCTCCAGCCCGGTGACCAGCACCTTCGCCGCGACCGCGTCGCCCACCGAGGGCTGCAGCTCCACCAGCACGTCGTGCCCGGCGGCCTGCACCGCGCCGGTGACCTGCGCGTGCAGGTCGTCCCCGCGCCAGGTGGGCAGGTCGGCCAGCCGCACGGCCGAGCTGCGGGACAGCACGCTGTCCTGCAGCAGGTCGACCAGCGCTCCGGTGCCCATCCGCGTCCAGTCGAGCATCGCCTGCAGCGCCCGGTCCTCCTCCACCAGCCGCTCCGGCGGGTGCCCACCGCGCCAGTGGTCGAGGTAGCCGGGCGGCGTCGCCGGCAGGACGACGTCGTACGGCCCGTGCATGAACGCCTTGCGGCTGCGCGCCGAGGCGAACTCGTGCAGCGCCTTGCGGACGGCGGTGTCGCGGTCGGGGTGCGCGGCCTCCCCGCACGCCGTCGCCATGACCGGCACCGGCTCCGAGCCGTCCCGCGAGCAGCCGACCGCGTACACGTCGACGACGCCGAGGTCGGTCGACGCCAGCTTCACCACGACGTCGATGCCCGCGGCGTCGAGCCGGTCGAGCAGCGCCAGCGCGTCGGGGTCGCGCAGGCCGTCGAGGTCGACGACGACGCCGCGGTCCATCGCCCGGAACGCGGTCGCGTTGCCGTCGCGCTGCAGCACCTCGAGCAGCGCGTGGGTGACCGCCCGGTCGGCGTCGAACGCCGCCCCCTGGCCGTTGGTGATGACCGTGGTCAGCCAGCCGCCGGGCGGCGGGTCGCCGGGCAGGTCGTCGGGGGCGGAGGCGACCAGCTCGGCGGGCACGAGCACCCGCTCGCCGTCGCGCAGCCGGGTCGTGGGCAGCCACTGCAGCACGCGGTCGTCGGAGTGGTCGCTGCCGGCCTCCAGGCACAGCGTGCGCGGGTCGGCCACCCGGTCACGGCCGTGCCGCCGGGCCATCTCGGCGTAGGAGCCCTGCGCGCGCGAGACCCCCTGGTGCGCCCGCAGCGACAGCGCCATCTCGGCCATCTCGCCCATCGCGCCGGTGCGGGCCTCCTCGCGGGTGGCGCCGTAGCCCAGCCCGCTGCCGCCCGGGTGGGTGGCCGAGGTGGTGAGGACGGCGCTGTGCAGCGGCACGTCGAGGACGTCGATGCCCTCGATGGCGAAGTCCTCGACCGGCGCGGGGAACGAGTCGCGGTACCGCTGCGACGGCGTCACCTCGACGGCGGTCACAGCTCGTCCAGGGGGACGGGCGCGGCGTCCGGCGGCCCGGACAGCAGCCGCTGCACCAGGTGGACGACGTGGTCGGTGGTGACGCCCGGGACCATCTCGAACGGCGTCGCCACGGTGCCGAAGTCGAGCTCCGCGACGACGGCGAGCATCTCGCGCAGCTCGCCGTGCGACAGCGGGATCTGCGCGTGGAAGGCCTTGTGCGCGCTCAGCGCCGCCGGCTCGCCGTCGGGGGAGAGGTCGACCTTGAGCGAGTCGCCGCAGAAGAGGACGCCGCGGCGGCGGTCGTGCAGCACCGAGTGGCCGGCGAAGTGCCCGCCGGTGCGGTGCAGGGTGAGGTCGGGGGCGAGCGCCAGGACGTCGTCGGCCGGCCACGTGACCCGGAAGGCCTTGGTCCACACCAGGTCGTGCACGTTGACGCAGACGACCCGCGGCTCCAGCTCCTGCTGCAGCTGCCACAGCGCGCCGTAGCCGTGCACGTGGCTGGACGCGAGCACCGGGAAGCCGCCCTTCTCGGCGGCCATCCGGCGCAGCTCGGCGAGCATGTCGGCGGTGTACCAGGGCGCGCACTCGAAGCCGACCAGCCCGATGTCGGTCTCGATCACCCAGCCGCGGCTGTCGAGGCCGAAGCGCGGCTCGGTGCCGAACTCGGTGACGCCGTCGACCGGCGCCGGCCGCCAGGTGCCGGTGACGAGCTCGTCGGCCTGCTTGTCGGTGACGAACTCGAAGCCGTGCTCGGGCAGCGCGTTGCGGACGTCGGCGCAGACCGGGCAGACGAGCGGGCCGGGCGCCGGCCAGCGCTGCCAGTGCCCGCAGTTGGTGCAGGCGTAGGCGGGCAGGTCGGGCAGCAGGCCGCGGTAGGGGTTGGTGTCGACCTGGCTGGTCCCGTGCCGGGCCCCGGGGTCGGCGGCGGGGTCGGTGGCCCGGTCGATGGCGCCGGGCACGGATGGGGAGGTCACGGTTTCCCTCCGTCGAGAGCGGTGAGGAGCAGGCGGTGCAGGGCGAGGTCGCGGGCGGGGTCGTACGGCCACCACGCGCCGCCCGCGACCGCGTCGGTGAAGGCGGCGAACTGGGCCTGGAACGGCGTGGTGCCGGTGGCGAAGGGGACGTCCACCGGGTCGGGGCGGTACAGCGTGAGCGAGCCTCCCGCCGTCTGGCCCATGGTGTCGACGGCGACCGCCAGGCCGCGGGTGCCGACCACCTCGAGTCGACGGCGGGGCAGCGCGTCGGGGGTGTTGAAGGCGACGTGCAGGCTGACCAGCACCCCGCCGTCGGTGCTGCCGGTGAGCAGCGCGCCGTCGTCCACGCCGTAGTCGTGCACCCGGGTCTGCAGCAGCGCCGACAGCGTCGTGACGTCCTCGCCGAGCAGCGTGCCGACCAGGTCCAGGCCGTGCGGCGCCAGGTCGATCGCGGCGCCGCCGCCGGCGCGGGCCGGGTCGACCCGCCAGTTGTCGTGCGGGCGGCCGTCGGGCGTCCAGTCCTCGGGCAGCCAGCAGCAGTAGACGATGCGGACGGCGGTGACCGTGCCCAGCTCGGGCACCAGCTCGCGCAGCCGCACGTGCGCGGGGTGCCAGCGCTGGTCGTAGGCGGTGCCCAGCAGCACCCCCGCGCCGGTGCACGCGTCGACCAGCGCCTGCGCGTCGCCGACGTCGGCGGCCAGCGGCTTCTCGCACAGCACCGCTCTGCCGGCCGCGGCGGCCGCCTCGACCAGCGGCCGGTGCCCGGCGTTGGGGACGGCGACGTAGACGGCGTCCAGTCCCGGCGTCGCCAGGAAGTCCGCCAGGTCCGTCGTCCGGTGTGCTCCCTCGACCGGCATCCGCTCCAGCGCGGCCGGGTCGAGGTCGTGCAGCGCGACCACCCGGGCGTCGGGGACGGCGAGCAGCGCGGGCAGCGCGTGGTCGCGCGCCACCCAGCCGCAGCCGGCGACGCCCCAGCCGATGCTCATGCCGTCCCCCCGTCCCTGGTCACCAGGCCTCCGGGAGGTCGACGAGCAGCCGGCGGCGGGCGGCGTCGGCGGGCAGCGGGTCGGGCCAGCGCTCGGGCAGGTAGGACGAGCGCGGGCCGTACTCGGCGGCGTAGCGCCCGCTGGGCCAGGTCAGCACGCCGTCGCGGTAGAGCGGGTTGGGCGTCAGCGGCGGCAGCGGCTCGCCGAGGTCGGCCGGCGCCGGGGTCAGCGGGTCGCCGGCGACCAGCGCGACCGCCTCGCTGGCGTGCAGGTCGGCCGGGTGGGCCGGGCGCGGCGGGCGGCCCTCGAGCAGCGAGCGGGTCAGCTCGTCGTCGTCGTAGAGCAGCCCGGTGCCCAGGACCTCGGCGTAGCCCTCCGGCGGCAGCGGCTCCCCGTGCGGGTCGGCCACGTGCGCGTGCCCGACGACGACGGTGCCGCCGTCCGCGGCCAGTGCCCGCATCGCCGCGGCGGCGGCCGGCTTGTCGCGCAGGAAGTAGAAGGCGTCGTGGCACATGACGTAGGCCGGCTGCCCGACGCCGAGGTCGGGCGCGGCGGTGAGGTCGGCGCACACGTAGCGGGCCGTCGGGCAGACGAACCGCTGCGCCAGCCAGAGCTTCGCCCAGACGACGTCGACGCCGAGCAGGTCGGGCACGCCGCGGCGGGCCAGCTCCCGCAGGTGCGCGCCGATCCCGCAGGCGACGTCGACCACCGGCCGGTCGCCGGGCCAGTGCTGCTGCAGCAGGGCGAGCCCGGCCAGGTGCGTGGGGTCCGACCAGCGGTGCGCGAAGTAGTCGGCCACCCGGCCCATGCCGAGCAGCTGCATCGCCTCGCGCAGCGTGCCGGCCGCGGGCACCCGCGCCAGCTGCTCGGGCGGGGGCGGCGGCTCGGTCCACCAGTCGTCGGCGTCGGCGAGCAGGAGCACCCGCGCCCGGTCGACCTCGCCGGCGGCGAGCAGCTCGCCGACCCGGGCGCGCAGGTCGTCCCGGCCGGCCCGGGCGAAGGGGATCCCGTCGACGACGGGCGCGTCGAGGACCAGGCCGCTCACAGACCCGCCGCCCCCAGGACGTCGAGGTGGTAGGCCTGCACCGGCCCGGCGTGCACCAGCTCCAGGTCGTCGAGCGCCTGCGACGCGGTGAAGGCCGCCGCGCGGGCGTGGTGGTGCACCTGCAGCACCCGGTCGAGGACGTCGGCGGCGTGGAACGCCCGCGCCTCCGGGACCTCGGCGCCCGGCCGCAGCGCCAGCACCTCGCGCAGCCGGCCGGCCAGCGGGCCCGGCAGCGCGGCGAGCTCGCGCTCCTCCAGCGTGACCACGACCCGCTCGAGCGCGTCGCCGAGCAGCACCTCGCCGGCGAACCCGGCGTCGGGCAGCACGACGTTGTGCAGGTGGTGGCCCAGGCCCAGCAGGAACGGCGCGACCGGGTCGGCGCCGACCACCGGCGCCACCAGCGCGGAGTAGACGGCGACGGTGAGGCAGTGGTCGCCGTGGCTCTCCGGCGGCTCGACCACGATCCGCGGCTTCCCCGGCGCGGTGGCACCCGCGCGCGGCTGGGCGTTGAGCGCGCGGGCCGGGCCGGGCGGCGTCCCGGGGGAGGGCAGCGGCCCGAGGGCGGTGCGCAGCCGCTCGCGGAGGTCCGGGTCGAGCGGGCCGGCCACCTCGTCGAACCCGCGGCGCAGGACCCCGAGCGCCTCGTCGTCGGACAGCCCGGCGGTGGTGAGCACGCCCGCGTCGACGCCGGCCAGCCGGGCGCGGGCGACGGCGGCGGCCGTCTCCGAGTACGCGACCGCGGCGACGTCCTCGCCGGACCCCAGCCGCGCCCAGGCGCGGGCGAAGGCCTGCTCGGCCAGGGAGCCGGGCCTGCCGGCGACCCGCACCCGCTTGGCGTCGCCGATCTCGGCGAGCAGCGGGCGGAGGCCGGCCAGTGGTGCGAGCGTCCCGGTGGGGGAGGGGGCGAGGCCGGTCACCGGCCGGCTGCGCCGGCGGCCAGCCAGTCGAGCAGAGCGGTCTCCTGCCGGTGGAGGGCGTGCTCGGGGACGCTGCCGTCGGCGGTCATCGGTGCCTTGAAGAACCAGCCGAGGTGCCGCTGCACGCCGCCCTCACCGCGCTGCTGCGCGAGGTCGGTCAGCCGGGCCAGCTCGAGGGCCAGCGGCGCGGCGAGGATCGAGTCGCGGCACTGGAAGTCGACCTTGACCTGCATGCGCTGGCCGAGGAAGCCGACCAGGTCGATGGCGTCCCAGGCCTCCTTCTGGTCGCCGCGGGGCCGGTAGTAGTCGATGCGGACGACGTGGTCCTCGACCGGGTAGCCCAGGATCGAGTCGAGCACGCTGCCCTTGGTCTGCAGCTTGCTCTCCAGCGAGTCCGGGTCGTCGAGGGCGAGGCCGTCGCGGTTGCCGAGGATGTTGGTCGAGTACCAGCCCTCGACGGTCAGCGACCGGCTGCGGAAGGCCGGCGCGAGGACGGTCTTCATCATCGTCTGACCGGTCTTGCCGTCCTTGCCGGCGATCGGGACGCCGCGGGTCTCGGCGAAGGCGGTCAGCGCCGGGACGTCGGCGGCCAGCGACGGCGTGAAGTTGACGTAGCCGACGCCCTCGGCGATGGCGGCGTAGGCGTAGACCATCGCCGGGGTGATGGCGCGGTCGTCGGCGTCCAGCCCGGCCTCGAAGGTCTCGACGGTCTGCAGCGCGGCGGCCGCGGGGTCGGGCCAGCGCTCGGTGGAGGCCAGGTTCACCAGCACCAGGCCGTCGAGGGACTCCTCCTCGCGGAAGCGGCGCAGGTCGGCACGGACGGCGTCGACCTGCGCGCGGCGGGTCTCGGCCAGCACCACGTTGCCGCCGGTGACGTTGCGGCAGAAGTCGGCGTCGCCGGCCGCGGGCCAGGGCGTGACGCCCGAGAGCGCCGGACCGGCCTGCTCGAGCTGGCGGTGGTCGAGGACGCCGTGCTGCTCGGCGGCCTTGCGCAGGTCGGAGCCGTCGAGGTCCCACCCACGGATGACGAGGGAGTCGTAGCCGACGATGCCGGTGGTCTCCTCGACCGGTCCGCCGGCCACCTCCAGCCCGGCCAGGGGCAGGCCGTCGGTGCCCGCGGCACCGTTCCGGACCAGTTCCAGACCGGCGACCGCGGTCGTCGCGACCGCGCCCCCGAGTCCGACCACAGCGATGCCGACGCGACGAGACTCCTGCGACAAGACGGACCTCCGCACTCCTCGGGGTGGACCCGCTCCGCCCCGTCCCGAGCCTGGCACAGGACGATTCCGCCTGCCGGGTGAGAACAAGATTCTGGTGCGCAACCCGGTGGTCTGCCGTTCTGTGCCCTGGTCGGCAGGCCATCGGGGCTCCCGCAGAGCCCCGGGCGGGGCCAGGATGGGTGCCCCGAGCCGACGAGGAGCGTGTCGTGACCCAGCCGCCGTTCGCCCAGCAGCCGTCCGCCGAGCCGCCGCCCGGCCAGCCGCAGTACGGGCAGCCGCAGTACGGGCAACCGCAGTACGGCCAGCCGCCCCCCGGCTCGTCCCAGGCCGCGATGGTCGTGCCGCGCTTCGCCGTCCGCCAGCGGATCACCGTGATGGTCAACCGCTACGAGGTCTGGGAGGTGGCGCCCGACGGCAGCGAGCGGGGGCTGCTGGCGATGGCCCAGCAGAAGCGGCTCAAGCTCAAGGAGGAGGTGGTCTTCACCGCCGACGAGGCTCGCACCCGCCCGGTGTTCTCCTTCCGCGCCCGCCAGCGGCTCGACGTGCACGCCGAGCACGACGTGTTCGACGAGCAGGGCCGGGTGCTCGGCACGTTCAGCAAGCGCTTCGGCGCCAGCCTGCTGCGGTCCACCTGGGAGCTCGAGGCCCCGGGGCTGACCGCGGTCGGCCGCGAGCGCCGGCCGTTCATCGCGATCCTGCGGCGGGTCTGGACGCTCATCCCGTACCTGGGCGACGTCTGGGTGCCCTTCGTCTTCCACTTCGACTTCGTCGACACCGCGACCGGCGCCCCGGTCCTGGTCGTCGAGCGGCGCAAGTCCATCCGCGACCGCTACGACGTCTCGGTCCCGGACCCACGGCTGGACTTCCGCGTCGCCGCCTCCATGGCCGTGGCGCTGGACGCCCTGCAGAGCCGCTGACGCAGGTGCCGGCTCCGCACCGCGATCCCGCCGGCGGCTTCTCCGACGACTTCGACGGCCCGGCCCTCGACCGCGACGTCTGGGTGCCGCACTACCTGCCGCAGTGGAGCTCGCGCGCGGCGACGGCGGCCAGCCACGAGGTCCGCGACTCGTGCCTGCGGCTGTACCTGCCCGAGGACGCCCCGCTGTGGTGCCCGGACGACCACCCGCCGCTGCGGGTCTCGGGCATCCAGTCCGGGGTGTTCTCCGGGCCGATCGGCAGCACGGTGGGGCAGCAGCCGGTGCGGCCGGGCGCCGTCGTCCGCGAGGAGCAGCCCGCCCACTGGGGCTGGACGCCGCGGTACGGGGTGCTGGAGATGCGTGCCCGCGCGACGGTGACCCCGCGCTCGATGGTCGCGTGGTGGCTGGTGGGTCTGGAGGACGTGCCGGAGCGGTGCGGCGAGCTGTGCGTCATGGAGGTCTTCGGCGACGCCGTCGACCCGGTCGAGGGGGCGGCGGTCGGCGCGGGCACCCACCCGTTCCGCGACCCGCGGCTCGCCGAGGACTTCGCCGCGCCGCGGCCCGGCATCGACGTCTCGGAGTGGCACACCTACGCCGTCGACTGGCGGCCCGACGGCGCGGTGTTCTCCGTCGACGGTGTCCCGCTGCGCCGGGTCGCGGTCACCCCCGACTACCCGCTGCAGACCATGCTCGCCGTCTTCGACTTCCCGGAGAAGGCGGTGCCGGGGGAGCCCTACGTCGTCCCGGAGCTCGTCGTCGACCGGATCGGCGGCGGGCCGGCGGTGTCCTCGGGCTGAGCGGTCAGGCGGGCAGCGCGAAGACCAGCAGCGAGCTCGACGCCGTCGCCACCAGCCGGCCGGCGGCGTCGAGGACCTGCCCCTCGGCGAACGCCACCCGGCGGCCGGGCTTGACCACCGTGCCGACGGCGTTCAGCGGCCCGCTGGCCTGCGTCACCGCCCGCAGGTAGGTCACCTTCAGCTCGATCGAGGTGTAGCCGACGCCCTGTGGCAGCGTGGAGTGCACCGCGCAGCCGGCCACCGTGTCGAGCAGCGTGCAGACCAGCCCGCCGTGCACGACGCCGATCGGGTTGTAGACCGACTCGTCGACGGCGCAGCGGAACTCGATGCGGCCCTCCTCGACGGCGACCACGTCCATCTGCACCAGCGCGGCGATCGGCGGGGGCGCCAGCACGCCGTCGCGCATGGCCTGCAAGGTCTCCAGCCCGGAGCGCTCCCGCGTGCCGGCCGCGGTGACCATCGGGTCGTACCAGGTGACCGTCCGCGAGCGCGGCTCGCCCCACGAGTCCGGGACGACGGGGTTGGCGTCGGGAACGGCGTCCGTGCTCACGCGTCGTCCTCGGCGGGCAGGCCCGACAGCACCCGGCCGGCGGGGGTCAGGACCCGCTCGACCCGGCTGGCGCTGACCGGCTCCCTGCACGTCCGGCAGACCCACTCGGCGTCCACGGCGTGCCCCTCGTGGCCGTCCGGCGCGTGCGTCAGCCGGACCGGCGGCTCCTCGGCCGTCCAGCGGTCGCCCCACTGCAGCAGCGCCTGCAGCACCGGCAGCAGGTCCCGGCCGGACGCGGTGAGGTGGTAGCCCGAGCGCGGCGGGGAGTCGCTGTACTGCCGCCGCTCGAGCACGCCGGCGGCCACCAGGGCGTTGAGCCGCGCGGTCAGCCGGTCCCGCGGCGCCCCGGTGCCGCGGGCGATGTCGCTGAAGCGGTGGTTGCCCAGCGACACCTCCCGCACGACGAGCAGCGACCAGCGCTCGCCGACCAGTTCCAGGGCGGCGGCGATCGTGCACGGGCGGCCGGGCAGTCCGGCCAGGTCGAACGAAGCGGTCACGACGTGAGTTTGCCTGTCGAACCGACGAAGCGCCACACCCGGGGACGCCGACGGGCGGGGACCCCGAGAGGTCCCCGTCCGCCTGGTGCCGTGCTGGAACGGCCCCCTCGCAGGGGCCCGCCGCGAGCGTGCGAGCGGTGGGGGGGCGAGGGGGTCCTTCCGTCAGCTCTTCGGCCGCGCACCGGCGCGCAGGGCGCCGAGGAGGTCGTGGTTGAGCCGCGAGATGTTATCCATCGAGATGCCCTTCGGGCAGCTGACGGAGCACTCACCGATGTTGGTGCAGCCGCCGAAGCCCTCGAGGTCCTGCTGGTGGATCATGTTGACCACGCGGTCGTTGCGCTCGGGCTGGCCCTGCGGCATGAGGCCCAGGTGCACGACCTTCGCGGACGTGAACAGCATCGACGACGCGTTGGGGCAGGCCGCGACGCAGGCGCCGCAGCCGATGCAGGTGGCGGCGTCGAAGGCGGCGTCGGAGTCCTTCTTGGCGACCAGGATCGAGTGCGCCTCGGGGGCGGTGCCGGTCGGGGCGCTGATGTAGCCGCCCGACTGGATGATCCGGTCCAGCGCCGACCGGTCGACGGCGAGGTCCTTGATCAGCGGGAACGCCGTCGCCCGCCACGGCTCGACGTCGATCGTGTCGCCGTCCTTGAAGGACCGCATGTGCAGCTGGCACGTGGCCGTCTGCGGGTGGCCCGGGAACAGGCCGTTGCCGTGCGCGCGACCGTTGATCATGACGCCGCACGACCCGCAGATGCCCTCACGGCAGTCGTGGTCGAAGGAGACCGGGTCCTCGCCGTTGAGGATCAGTTGCTCGTTGAGGACGTCCAGCATCTCGAGGAAGGACATGTCCGGGGAGATGTCGGTGACCTCGTAGGTCACCATCTTCCCCTTCTCGGTCCGGTCCCGCTGACGCCAGACGCGCAGCTTGAGGTTCATCTACTTGTAGCTCCGCTGGGCGAGGTGGACGTACTCGAACTCGAGGGCTTCCTTGTGCAGGACCGGCGGGGCGCCCTCCGGCGTCCACTCCCAGGCGGCGACGTAGGCGTAGTTCTCGTCGTCGCGCAGGGCCTCACCCTCGGGGGTCTGGCTCTCGGCGCGGAAGTGCCCGCCGCAGCTCTCGTTGCGGTGCAGGGCGTCGACGCACATGAGCTCGGCGAGCTCGATGAAGTCGGCGACCCGCCCGGCGTGCTCCAGGCTCTGGTTGAAGCGGCCCAGCTCGCCGGGCACTTTCACGTTGGTCCAGAACTCCTGGCGGATCTCGGGGATCCGGTCGAGCGCCTTGCGCAGGCTCTCCTCCGACCGCTCCATGCCGCACAGGTCGAACATCAGCCTGCCGAGCTCGCGGTGGAACGAGGCGGTGGTGCGGGTGCCGTTGATCGACAGCAGCCGCTCGGACTGCTGCCGGACGCCCTCGAGCGCCTCGACGGCGGCCGGGTGGTTCGGGTCGATCTTGTCGAAGGGCCCGCTGGCCAGGTAGTCGTTGATCGTGTTGGGCAGGACGAAGTAGCCGTCGGCCAGGCCCTGCATGAGCGCGCTGGCGCCCAGCCGGTTGGCGCCGTGGTCGGAGAAGTTGGCCTCACCGATCACGAACAGGCCGGGGATCGTCGACTGCAGGTCGTAGTCGACCCACAGGCCGCCCATCGTGTAGTGGACCGCCGGGTAGATCCGCATGGGGACCTCGTAGGGGTCCTCACCCGTGATCTGGGCGTACATGTCGAAGAGGTTGCCGTACTTGGCCTCGATGGCCGGCCGGCCCAGCCGCTGCATGGCCTCGGCGAAGTCGAGGTACACGCCCAGGCCGTTGGGGCCGACGCCGCGACCCTCGTCGCAGACGTTCTTGGCCTGCCGCGAGGCGATGTCGCGGGGCACCAGGTTGCCGAACGAGGGGTAGATCCGCTCGAGGTAGTAGTCGCGCTCCTCCTCGGGGATCTGCCGCGGGTCACGCGTGTCGCCGCGCTCCTTGGGCACCCACACGCGGCCGTCGTTGCGCAGCGACTCGCTCATCAGCGTGAGCTTCGACTGGTACTCGCCGTGCACCGGGATGCAGGTCGGGTGGATCTGCGTGTAGCAGGGGTTGGCGAACAGCGCGCCCCGCTTGTGCGCCCGCCAGATCGCCGTGGCGTTGGAGCCCTTGGCGTTGGTCGACAGGTAGAAGACGTTGCTGTAGCCGCCGGTGCCCAGCACGACCGCGTCGGCGAAGTGGGTGCTGATCTCACCGGTGATGAGGTCGCGGGCCACGATGCCGCGGGCGCGGCCGTCGACGACGATCAGGTCGAGCATCTCGGTGCGCGGGAACTGCTCGACGTTGCCGGCCGCCATCTGCCGCTCGAGGGCCTGGTAGGCGCCGTAGAGCAGCTGCTGGCCCGTCTGGCCGCGGGCGTAGAACGTCCGCGACACCTGGGTGCCACCGAAGGAGCGGTTGTCGAGCAGGCCGCCGTACTCGCGGGCGAAGGGCACGCCCTGGGCGACGCACTGGTCGATGATGTTGACGCTGACCTCGGCCAGCCGGTGCACGTTGTTCTCCCGGGCGCGGAAGTCGCCGCCCTTGACCGTGTCGTAGAACAGCCGGTGCACCGAGTCGCCGTCGTTGCGGTAGTTCTTGGCGGCGTTGATGCCCCCCTGCGCGGCGACGCTGTGCGCGCGGCGCGGGCTGTCCTGGTACCAGAACGACTTGACCTTGTAGCCGGCCTCGCCGAGCGTGGCGGCGGCCGCGCCGCCGGCCAGGCCGGTGCCGACGACGATGATCGTCAGCTTGCGGCGGTTGGCCGGGTTGACCAGGCGGGCCCGGAAGCGGCGCTCGCTCCAGCGCTCACCGATCGGGACGTCCATCGGGGCCTTGGTGTCGGCGATGGGCTCGCCGACGGTGAACAGTTCGAGGGCCATGGTCGTATTGCTCCTAGTCAGCCGACGAGCCCGAAGAGGATGCTGAGCGGCGGGATCAGGAACCCGGCGGTCAGCACCACGGCGAAGACGGTGGCGAACGCGTTGACCGTCCGCTCCCGGGTCTTGTTGCTCTGCCCCAGCGTCTGGGTGGCGCTCCAGATGCCGTGGCGCAGGTGGAAGCCGAGCGCGAGCAGGGCGATGACGTACACCGCGGTGACGATCGGGTTCGAGAAGCCGGCGATCACGCGGTCGTAGGGGGTGGAGGCGGTGCCCTCGGGGTTGGCCACCCCGACCGTGAGGTCGAGGATGTGGTAGACGACGAACAGCGCCAGGATCACGCCACCCCAGCGCATGGTGCGCGAGGCGTAGCTCTGGGCCACGGCCTTGCGGGCCACGTACTGCTGGGGCCGGGCGCGCTTGGCCTGCCGCCACAGCGAGACGGCCGCCCAGATGTGCGCGGCCACCGCGACGAGCAGCACGATGCGGATGATCCACAGCGTGGTCTGCGCGGGGACCGCCGGCTCACCGATGGTCCGGATCCAGTCCGAGTACCCGTTGAACTTCTCCTCGCCGGAGAAGATCTTGAGGTTCCCGATCATGTGCGCGACCAGGTACAGCACCAGGATGATGCCGCTGACCGCCATCACCGCCTTCTTGAAGACCGAGCTGGTCTTCGCGGCCTTCGGGGTCCTGCGCTGGCCCGAGTGCGTCACCGTCACCACAGCACCAAAGTTAGGCTCGTTACCCACCACTCGGCCATGTGGACACGTAGTGACTCACCTCATGTAAGGGAACCCTCAGCGCAGGTCAGGACGTTGGTGGCCGACCGCCGGTCACGGCACCGTGCCGGACCCACCGACAGGAGGAGGACGCGTGACAGGACCGACCCGGGGTTTCCTCGGACGGCGGCGGGACCGCGACCCGCGGCTGCCCCCCGGCCAGTACGACACGGGGGCCGACTGGCCGGTGCTGACCGCCGAGCCGACCCCGCGGATCGCGCCGGAGACCTGGAGCATCACCGTCGACGGCCGGGTGGCGAACCCGACCACGTGGACGTGGGACGAGGTCCACCGGCTGCCGGGCTCGGAGTACCGCGGCGACATCCACTGCGTCACGACCTGGTCGAAGTTCGACACCCACTTCGCCGGCGTCAGCGTCGACACCCTGCTCGAGGCCGCCGGGCCCACCGCGGAGGCGGCGTTCGTCATGGCGACGGCCAAGACCGGTTACACCACCAACCTCCCGCTGGCCGACGTCACCGGCGGCAGGGCGTGGCTGGTGTGGGAGTTCGACGGCAGGCCGCTGCCCGTCGAGCACGGCGGCCCCGTGCGGCTGCTGGTGCCGCACCTCTACTTCTGGAAGAGCGCCAAGTGGGTCACCCGGCTGACCCTGCTGCAGCGCGACCAGCCCGGGTTCTGGGAGCAGAACGGCTACCACGACCGCGGCGACCCCTGGCGCGAGCAGCGCTACCAGGGTGACTGAGCCGCTCCTGGGGCTCGGTGGACGCCGGGCCCCGGCCGGCGGCTGGCGGACGGCGACGGTCGCCGCCGTCGACCGGCCGACGCCCCGGGGCGTGCGGCTGCGCCTGGACGTCGCCGACCGCGTCGAGCACCTGCCCGGCCAGCACTACGTCGTCCGGCTGACGGCGGAGGACGGCTACCGCGCGCAGCGCTCCTACTCGATGGCCTCGGCGCCCGGCGACCCGCAGGTCGAGCTGTTCGTCGAGCGGCTCGAGGACGGCGAGGTGTCCGGCTTCCTCGCCGACGTCGTCGAGCCCGGCGACGTCCTCGAGGTGCGCGGGCCGATCGGCGGCTGGTTCGTCTGGGACGGCGAGAGCCCGGCGCTGCTGGTCGGCGGCGGCAGCGGGGTCGTCCCGCTGGTCGCGATGCTGCGGACCGCCCGCGACCTCGGCCGGACCGACCTGCTGCGGATCGCCGTCTCCGCCCGCACCCGTGCCCTGCTGCCCTACGCCGGGGAGCTGGCCGGCTCGGGGGCCCTGCTGGCGCTCAGCCGCGAGCCGAACGGGATCCGCCGCGCCGGCCGGCTCACCGCCGAGGACCTGGTGCCGCTGGTCGAGCCCGGTCAGACGGGCTTCGTGTGCGGGTCGACCCCGTTCGCCGAGACGGCGAGCCGGCTGCTGTTGGAGCTGGGCATGGCGCCGGCCGACGTCCGGGTCGAGCGGTTCGGCCCCAGCGGCGGACCCGCCTGACCTCAGCGGCGCGAGCGCAGCCAGGACCCCAGCGCCACCCCGGCCAGCGCCCAGAACGCGCCGGCACCGACCCCGGCCAGCACGACCCAGAAGGGCACGTTCAGCTCGTCGTCCACGGGGCGGGGCACCGGGACGGGCCCGGGGGCGTCGGTCATGCCGCGAGCCTGGCCGGGGGCCGCGCCGGCGTCCAGGGGCCGGGGCGGCTGTGACCGGCGCCGCGGACGATGATCGGGGCCATGCCGATCGCTGAGCCGACTGCCGAGGTGACCGCCGTCGACGCCGTCGACCCGGCTCTGCGCCGCGGGCTGCTGACCTGCTGGACCGACGTCACCAATGCCGGGGGCGCGGTGGGCTTCGTCCCGCCGGTCACCGAGGACGACGTCGCCCCGGTGCTCGACGCGCTGATCGAGCGGGTGTCCCAGGGCCGCGAGCGGCTGGTGGTGCTGTGGGTCGACGGGGAGCCGGCCGGCTGGGCGGTGCTGTCGCTGTCGGTGAGCCCGCTGCGGCGGCACTGGGCCACCGTGCTGCGGGTGCAGGTGCACCCGGCCCGGCAGGGGCAGGGGCTGGGCCGGGCGCTCATGACCGGCGTCCACGACGTCGCCCGCGACTGCGGGCTGGAGATGCTGCACCTCACCGTGCGCGGCGGCTACGGCCTCGAGGGCTTCTACGCCGGCCTCGGCTACCGCGAGTTCGGCCGCATGCCCGGCGCGATCCGGCTGGCCCCCGGCGACGACCGCGAGGAGGTCCACCTCGTGGTGCGCCTGCGGGACCCCGGTCAGCCGTCCTGCTGAGCCGCGGGGTCGGTGCCGTCGACGGTGCCGCGCGAGGAGAGCACCGCCAGACGGGCGAACATCTCCTCGGCGTACCAGCCCTCCTGCGCGGTGCGGGCGACGACGGCGGCGTGCTCGGGGCGGTCGTAGGCGAAGGTGTTGAGCGCCGCGCCGGAGTCCCAGACGCTGAAGGTGCCCTGCAGGCCCAGCGGCGCCTCGCCGATGCCGACGGCCATGCGCAGGCCCGGTGCCCGGTGCAGGTCGGCCGACACCGGCGGCACTGCCGACCAGAACCGCGCGGCCCGGCGCAGCACGAGGCGGGCGCGGGTGACCGCGGCGACCGGCCCGTCCCACCGCTGCGGCCGGGGGCTGCCGAACGGCTCGCGGCCCGACCAGAGCCCACGGGCGGCCAGCGGGCGCAGCCGCGCCGACCACTCCTCGTCGGCGACGCGGCGCCAGCTGGCCGCCACGGGGCCGTCGTCGAGCGCGTCCGCGGCCGCGGCGTCGTCCCACACGGCGAGCAGTCCCCAGCGGCGCGGGTCGGCGTCGCGGACGGTGAACGTGCGCCCGTCGCCGGTGCCCAGCAGCTTGGCGAAGCGCAGGCCCGGTGTGCGGGCGAGGGCCGGACGGAGCGAGGCCATCCGCAGCACCGCCCGGGGCACCGCACGGCCGGGGACGCCCCACAGGTGCAGTGTCACGGTCGGGGTGTCACTGACCGGGTGGGGTGGGGGCACGCCGCCGAGGGTAGGTGCGTCCGGTGACCGACCAGCGCCGCGTCCAGCTCGGCGACACCGACGCCCCCGCCGAGGACGAGGTCGTCGAGGCCTTCGACCGGGTGGTGAGCCAGGGCGCCCAGCGGCTGCACCGCACGTGGCGCGAGGTGCTCACCACCGGTCTGGCCGGCGGGCTGGAGGTGGGGGTCGGCGTCCTCGCGCTGGTCGCCGTCTACGCCCAGACCGGCAGCCACCTGCTGGCCGGGCTGGCCTTCTCGGTCGGCTTCATCGCGCTGCTGCTGGCCCGCAGCGAGCTGTTCACCGAGGGCTTCCTCCTGCCGGTCACCGCGGTGGTGGCCGGGCGGGCGAGCTGGGCGCAGCTGGGCAAGCTGTGGGGCGGGACCCTCGCGGCCAACCTGGTCGGCGGCTGGCTGTTCATGTGGGTGGTGGTGCACGGCTACCCGGAGCTGGGACCCACCGTCGTGGAGTCGGCCCGGCACTTCGTCGAGGCGCCGCTGGACCTGCGTGCCGCCTGCCTGGCCTTCCTCGGCGGCACGGTCATCACCCTGATGACCCGGATGCAGAACGGCACCTCCGCCGACGGCGTGAAGGTGGTGGCCGCCGTCGCCGGCGCCTTCGTCCTCGCCGGCCTGCAGCTGTTCCACTCGGTGCTGGACTCACTGCTGGTCTTCGGGGCGATCCACACCGGCACCGCGCCCTTCGGCTACGGCGAGTGGCTGGCCTGGTTCTGGTACGTGACGCTGCTCAACATGGCCGGCGGCCTGCTCGTGGTCACCCTGCTGCGGCTGGTGCGGAGCAAGGAGCTGCTGCAGCGCGAGCGCGCGGCGGCCGGCGCCGAGGACTGAAGGAAGGACCCCTCTGCCCCCCGCCACTCGCGAGCTCGCGGCGGGACCCTGCAGCGGAGCCGCGGCTACCGCGGGCCGAAGGCCGCGGCGCGGAACGCGTCGAACACGGCCGGGGGAGCGGGTGAGGCCCACATCTGGTTGGTGAGCAGCACCGCTGTCGTGCCGGTGACCGGGTCGGTCCACCACGAGCTGCCCAGGCCGCCGTCCCAGCCGAAGGAGCCGGCGTGCCGGCCGCCGGGCTCGTCGGCGCGGCGCACGCCGGTGCCCAGGCCCCAGCCGCCGCCCTCGCCGTCGACCGGCCCGGCGTGGTCGGTGAGCATCGCCGCGACGGTGGCCTCGGCGAGCACCCGCCCGCCGTCGGGCGCGCGTCCGCCGGCGCGCAGCATCCCGGCGAACGCGGCGAGGTCGTCGACGGTCGAGACCAGCCCGTCGCTGCCGTCGGGGAAGGCCGGCGGTCGCGCCCACTGGCCGTCGGGCGGGTCGTGGACCTGCCGCGCGCCGGTGTCGTCCGGTGGCGTCCAGTGCGGCCCCAGCCGGTCGCGGGCGTGCCCGGGCACGCCGAAGCCGGTGTCGCTCATCCCGAGCGGCGCGAGCACCCGCTCGGCGAGGACCTCGGGCAGCGGCCGGCCCGCGGCCCGGGCGACGAGGACGCCCAGGACGCTCGCGCCGGTGTGGTAGAGCCACCGCTCGCCGGGCTGGTACGCCAGCGGGACGGACGCCAGCCGGCGCAGCCACTCGCCGGTCGGGGGCGCGGCCTGCGGTGCCGGCGGCCCGGCCGGCAGCCCGGCGTCCGCGAGCGCGGCGAGCGTCGGGGTGGGCCACGGCGCGGTGAAGTCCATGCCCAGGCCCAGCCGGAAGGTGAGGACGTCGCGCACGGTGATCGGCCGCCGGGCCGGGACGGTGCCCGCCTCCGCGTCGGCGGGGTCGGCCAGGACGCGCCGGTCGGCCAGCTCGGGCAGGTGGGTGTCGACGGGGTCGTCGAGGCCGAGCGTGCCGTCGTCGACGAGGGCGAGCGCGGCGGCCGCGACCACCGGCTTGGTCGTCGAGGAGATCCGGAAGACGGTGCCGGGTGTGACCGGGTCGTCCCGGCCGGGCACGTGCGTGCCGGCCGCGCCACGCGCCGTCTCCCCGTCCCGCTCCACCCACCATGCCGCACCTGGTACGGCGCCCGTGGCCACCGCCTCGCCGACCACCTGCTCGACGTCCCTCGCCAGTCCCATGCCGTACCGACCGGCCGGGGACGCGGGACTCATCGGCCCCGCGAGGACGCCGGGTCGGGCAGCATCGCGTCCACCTGGTCCGAGGAGCGCCGCGACGTCCGTCCCCGCCACCGTCGACGAGTACCTGGCGGCCCTGCCGGAGGAGGCGCGCGCGGTGCTGCAGCAGGTGCGTGCCGCCGTCCTGCGCGGCCTGCCCGGCGCCACCGAGACCATCCGCCACGGCATGCCGGCGGCGGTGCCGGGCAGCCGGTACGGCCTGCACCACGCCGCCTGGGAGCGACACGCGGCGCTGCACCCGGTGCCCGTCCTCGACGGCGAGCTGGAGGCCGAGGTGGCGCCCCACCGCTCGGGGGAGGACCCCGTCCACCTGCCCTACCGGCGGCCGGTGCCCGAGGACCTCGTCGATCGGATCGCCGCCCGGCGGCCGGACGGGGCCGCGGCCGCGCGCAGCGACGACAGGTAGCGGCGGGTGGCCAGCCCCTGCACCAGCCGGCTCAGCGGCGGCACGGCACGGGCGGCCGGCGTCGCCAGCCGGGAGAAGACCCGGATGGTGACGACGACGTCGCCGTCGGCCGTGAGCCGGACCGTGAAGCACTCCTCGCCGCTCTCCGGGTGCCCGGGCAGCGTGCCGTAGGCGAAGCCGCGCTCGTCACCGGTGGTCGACGCCCACACGACCCGGCAGGGGATGTCGTAGCCCAGCCGCGGCAGCCCCGCGGTGAGGACGACGACGGTGCCCACCTCGCCCGCCGGCCCGGTGGCCCGCACCCGCAGGCCCGCACTGCGCTGCGGCACCCAGTCGAACACCGCCGCCGCGACCCGCTCGAACGTCTCCCGACCGGAGCCGACGACCTCGGTCCACTCGCCGGGCAGGTAGCCGGCGGGCAGGTCCGCGGCGCGGGTGGCGCCGACCTCGGCGTAGGTGAGCGGCGCGTCACGCAGGCCCTCGGGCGACGCGGCCCGGAACGGACCCATGCCCCCAGTGTGGACCGGCGTAGGTTGTCCGGCACTGTGCTGCCCGCCGTCACCGCCACCCGCTACGTCACCCCGCTGCGCGAGGGTGGCTCGCTGCCCGGGCTCATGGAGGCCGACGACCTCGGCACGTACGTGGTCAAGTGGCGGGCCGCCGGGCAGGGCGTGCGGGTGCTGGTGGCCGAGGTGGTGGGCGGTGAGCTGGCCCGCGCGCTGGCGCTGCCGGTGCCGGCGCTGGTGACCGTCGACGTCGCCCCGGAGCTCGCCGTCGGCGAGCCCGACCCGGAGGTGCAGGAGCTGCTGCAGCGCTCGGCCGGTCGCAACCTCGGGTTGGACTACCTGCCGGGCGCGCTGGACTTCGAGGCCGGCGTCGCCGAGGTGGACGCCGAGCTGGCCGGCCGCGTGCTGTGGTTCGACGCGCTCGTGGGCAACGTCGACCGCTCCTGGCGCAACCCCAACATGCTGTTCTGGCACGGCCGGCTGCAGCTGATCGACCACGGCGCCGCGCTCACCTTCCACCACAACTGGCCGGGTGCGGAGGCCGCCGTCGCCCGCCCCTACGACGCCGCGCAGCACGCGCTGGTCGAGTGCACGCCCGACGTGCGGGCAGCCGACGCCGACCTCGGGCCCCGGGTCACCCGGCCGCTGCTGGACCGGGTGCTGGCGCAGGTGCCCGACGAGTGGCTCGAGCACGAAGGACCCTCGCCGGACGACGCCCCCGGCGAGGTGCGCGACCGCTACGCCGGCCAGCTGCTGGCCCGGCTGGCGGCCCGGGACGCGTGGCTGCCGCAGCTGGTCGCCGCCGCGGCGGCGGGCGGGTCGCACCGGCGGGCCCCGCGCGGGGAGAACCGGCCCGCCTGGCTGGGGCCGCCCCCGCCGCAGGGGGTGCGGCAGCGGTGAGCCGGGAGACCTTCGAGTACGCCGTGCTGCGGGTGGTGCCGCGGGTGGAGCGGGGCGAGGCGCTCAACGCCGGCGTGCTCGTCTACTGCCGGCAGCGCGACTACCTGGGCAGCCGGGTGCACCTCGACGTCGACCGGCTGCGCGCGCTCGACCCCACCGCCGACCCCGGCGCGATCGGCCGGGCGCTGCAGGCCGCCGCCGACGTCTGCGCGGCCGACCCGGCAGCGGGCGCCGCCGGCCGCGAGGCGCTGGGCTCGCGGTTCCGGTGGCTGACGGCGCCGCGCAGCACCGTCGTGCAGCCCGGCCCGGTGCACACCGGACTCACCGCGGACCCCGACGCCGAGGCCGACCGGCTGCTGCGGCTGCTCGTCCTGCCGGTCTCCGAGTGACCGGCAGCCGGCGGCTGCTGATCTGGTCGGCCGCCGGCGCGGCGGTGCTCGCCGTGCTGTCGGCAGCGGTGAGCGCCTACTGGCTGGCCGGTGGCACCTGGCTGCTGTCGACCGTGGGCGGTGCCCTCGAGGAGCAGGGTCGCCGGGGCGGCGCCGCCGTCACCGCCGGGCTGGCCCTCGTGGTCGTCCTCGAGCTGGCCGCGGTGGTCCTGGCCGTCGCGCTGGTCCGCCCGCCGGGGAACCGCCTGCTCCGGCGGCTGCTCGTGCCCGGGGCACTGCTGGCCGGTGGGCTGCTGGCCCTGTACGGCGCGGTGCTCGTCGCCGTCGGCGCGCTGGCCCTGACCGGCGTCCTCGGCGAGCCGGCCGACCCGACGGCCCTGCGCTGGCACGTTCTCCTCTGGGACCCCTGGTTCCTGCTGTGGGGCGTCCTGCTGCTGACCGCCGCCCTCGCCCGGCGCCGCACCACCGCCGAGGACCGGGCCGGTAGCCCATCCGGGTGAACCGCAGGTGGCGGGGGGATCACGAAGTGCTCGCCCGGGGGCCATGCGGACGTCGTCCCGGCGCACTAGCGTCCGGGGCCCGACGTCACTCAGAGCCGAGGACCCGATGACGGAGAACTCCGACGCGCGTCGCCGCCTGTTCCTGCCCCTGCTCAACTCCATCCGCCATGGCAGCCGCAGCCACGCGACCTGTCACTACAAGTGCGGCAACGCCTGCGACGCGGCCGTGCCGAACCGGACGGACAACCCCACGTTCGAGTCCGTCGTGCAGACGGCCATGAGCCGGCGTGCCCTGCTCAAGGTGGCCGGGACCGGTGCCCTGGTGGTGGCCACGGCCCCACTCTTCGCGGAGCCGGCGGTGGCCGCGCCGGGACGCCACGGGGCGGCCGGGGACGGTGCCCTCACCTTCGAGCCGGTCGAGCAGAACTTCCTCGACGAACTCGTCGTCCCGGCCGGTTACGGCTCCGCCGTCGTGCTCCGCTGGGGCGACCCGGTCGAGGAGGGAGCGCCGGAGTTCGACGTCGACGCCCAGACCGCCGAGGCGCAGGCCAGGCAGTTCGGCTACAACTGCGACTTCATCGGGTTCCTGCCGCTCGGCCGCCGGCGCGCCCTGCTCGTGGTGAACCACGAGTACACCAACGAGCAGCTCATGTTCTCCGGCGTCGCCGAGGAGGAGGCGCCGACCACCGACGAGCAGAAGCGCGTCGCGATGATGGCCCACGGCATCTCCGTGGTGCAGATCCAGCGGCAGGGCGACTCGGGCGTGTGGCTGCCGACCCCCGAGCGCGGGCGCAACCGTCGGATCACCGCCTCGACCCCCTTCCGGGTCACCGGGCCCGCCGCGGGCTCGGAGTACCTGCGGACCAGCGCGGACCCCGAGGGCCGCACCGTCCTGGGCACGCTGAACAACTGCGCCGGCGGCATCACCCCCTGGGGCACGACGCTGCACGGCGAGGAGAACTTCAACCAGTACTTCGGGACGTCCGCGCCGATCATCGAGGACCCGCGGGAGCCCCGCCTGGGCCGCTACAGCGTGAGCGCGGAGGACTCGGCCGGTCGCCGGTGGGAGGCCGTCGACCCGCGGTTCGACCTGGCCCGCGAGCCCAACGAGGTCAACCGCTTCGGCTGGGTCGTCGAGGTCGACCCCTACGACCCGACCTCGACCCCGAGGAAGCACACGTCGCTGGGGCGCTTCAAGCACGAGACGGCCAACGTCCGCATCGCCGAGGACGGCCGGGTCGTCGCCTACTCCGGCGACGACGAGCGGTTCGACTACATCTACAAGTTCGTGTCCAAGAAGCGGTACCGGGAGGGCGACGACCGCGCGGCGCGGGCGCACAACATGACCCTGCTCGAGGAGGGCGACCTCTACGTCGCCCACTTCAGCGGCGACTCGCCGGCCGCGGAGATCGACGGCAGCGGCACCCTGCCCGGCGACGGGGAGTTCGACGGCACCGGCCGGTGGGTCCCGCTGGTGCGGGACGGCCGCTCGATGATCCCGGGCAAGGACGTCGCCTGGGTGCTGACCTTCACCCGGCTGGCCGCCGACCGCCTCGGCAAGCAGCTCGACGCCAACGGGGACTTCCCCGACCCGGCCAACCCGGTGGTGGTCGACCCCGGGCTGGTGGCCACGAAGATGGACCGTCCGGAGGACATCCAGGTCAACCCGGTCAACGGGCGCGTGTACGCAGCACTGACGAACAACTCGAACCGGACCGGGCAGGACGGGCGGCCCGGGGCGGACGAGGCCAACCCGGTGAGCCGGTCGTTCGCCTTCGACCCCGAGGACGGCACCTACGAGGAGCGACCGGGCAACCGCAACGGCCACGTCATCGAGTGGGAGGAGACCGGCTCGATCGCGGGGGACACCTTCGACTGGCGGGTCTTCATCCTGGCCGGCAACCCGGAGGAGCCCGGGACCTACTTCGCCGGCTACGACAAGTCCCAGGTCAGCGCCATGTCCTGCCCGGACAACCTGGAGTTCGACCCGGCCGGCAACCTGTGGATCTCCACCGACGGCACCGTGCTGTCGACCCGGAACCAGGAGGCGGGCACCGTCGGAGGGACCAACGACGGGCTCTTCGCCGTCCCGACCGACGGGCCGGAACGCGGCCACCTCAAGGCGTTCCTCACCGTGCCGATCGGCGCCGAGTGCAGCGGCCCGATGATCCCGGATGACGGCCGGTCGGTGTTCGTCTCGGTCCAGCACCCGGGTGAGACCACCGGCTCGACCCGGGACACCCCCTCGAGCACCTGGCCCGACCGGCTGCCGGAGCGGCCGTTCCCGCGGCCGAGCGTGGTGGTGGTCGCCCGCGAGGACGGTGGCCGCGTCGGCAGCTGATGGAGGACCGCCCGGCCCCCCACCGCTCGCGGGCTCGCGGTGGGCCCCCTGCAGGGCGGCCGGGGCGCCTGCTCAGCCGGGGAACAGCGCGTCGATGCGGCGGGCGAGCTCGAGGTCGAGCTCGGTGACGCCGCCGGCGGAGTGCGTGACCAGTGTCAGGTGCAGCGTGCGCCAGCGCAGGTCGACGTCGGGGTGGTGGTCCATCTGCTCGGCGACGAAGCCGATGCGCACGACCGCGGCGACGGCGTCCGGGAAGCCGGGCAGCTCGACGCTGCGGCGGATGCCCTCGCCGTCCCCCGACCACAGCGGCAGCCCGGACAGGGCGGCGGCCAGCTCGTCGGGGGACAGGCGCGGAGGTCGGGGCACGGTGGTCAGTCTGCCGCCAGGCGGGTCAGACGTGCAGGCCGCACTCGGTCTGGCCGCGGCCGGCACAGCGCCCGGCGCGGGACCCCGACGCGGAGGCCGGCCGGCGGTCACGCCTCCTGGTGCTCCCGGTGGAGGACTGGACGGTCCACGGCCGGAGGGAGGTCGACCGACCCGTCGCGAGCGGGTAGGGGTCGGTCGTGGCGGGCGCGCCTGCTGACGGCGAGGACCGGCACCGTCAGCCACACGATCGCGCCGAGCAGCTTGGTGCCGTCCTCCACGATGAGGATCTGCCGGTCGACGAGCTGGTCGAACACGATGGAGACCGCGAGCAGTGCGCCCCCGGACAGGAAGGCGATCGTCGGCCCACGTCGGCCACCGCGCAGGAACAGGACCAGCAGCAGGACGGCGGTCACGGCGTACAGGGCGAGGAAGACCTTCTGGGGAACGCCGTTCTCCGGGCCGACGGACTCGTGCAGCTGCAGAGCGTCGTCCGCGGCGAGGACGAGGACGAAGCCCCCCAGTACGGTCAACCGGAGGCGGTCCCGTGGTTCGAGCCAGGCGACGAGCAGCGCCAGCGCGGTGACTGCTGCCCAGACCATGGTGTTGAGCATGCTGACCGAGCCCGAGTACCACGGCAGACCGCCCAGCGAGGAGCCGTCCCGGGTGAAGACGGCGACAGGCTCCTCGAAGAGAGCTCCCGCCAGCACGGTCATCGCCAGGATCAGCGCACCTGCGGTCAGTGCGGCGACGATCGCCTTCCAGGCGGACAGGCCGGACGGTCCACCGGGGGACGACCGTCCGGGAGACTGGGCGAGGGCTCCTGTCCGTTGCGCACCGGCAAACTCTAGGTCGCGCTTCGGTCACCTGGGGTTACCCGAATGGGGGAATCTCGACCACCGTGCCGACGGCCTCCTGAAGCCGGGCAGCCGCACGGTCCGCTCGATGCCCTCGGGCCGCCCGACCTCTCCGGCAGCTCCTGCAGGGCGGCGGGGACGGCGTCGGGGGACAGGCGAGGTGGTCTCGGCACCCCGCCGGTCCTACCGGCGGGGGCTCAGAGGTGCAGGCCGCACTCGGTCTTGCCGCGGCCGGCCCAGCGCCCGGCGCGCGGGTCCTCGCCCGGGGCGACCGGCCGGGTGCACGGCGCGCAGCCGATCGAGGCGTAGCCGATCTCCTGCAGCGGGTTGACCGGGACCTGGTGCTCGGCGATGTAGGCGTCGACGTGCTCCTGGGTCCAGGCCGCCAGCGGGTTGACCTTCACCATGCCGCGCTTGGCGTCCCAGTCGACGACCTTCGTGGCCGCGCGGGTGGCGGCCTCGTCGCGGCGCACGCCCGAGCCCCAGGCGACGTAGCCGGCCAGGGCCTTCGCCAGCGGCTGCACCTTGCGCAGCGAGCAGCACAGGTCGGGGTCGCGCTGGTGCAGCTCGGGGCCGTGCTCGGCGTCCTGCTCGGCGACCGTCTGCGCCGGCGTCACGTTGACCAGCGTGATCGGCATGACCCCGCTGACCCAGTCGCGGGTGCCGATCGTCTCGGCGAAGTGGTAGCCGGTGTCGAGGAAGACCACGTTGACGCCCGGGACGGCGCGGCTGGCCAGGTGCGCGAGCAGGCCGTCGGCCATCGAGGAGGTGACCGCGAAGCCGTCGCCGAACGTCCCGCCCGCCCAGCGCAGCACCGCGAGGGCCTGCTCGACGGGGTCGGCGATGCCCTCGAAGCGGGCGTCGGCCGCTGCCGCGAGTTCTGGCGTGGCGAGCTCCGGCGTGGGCCGGACGGCGGTCGTCATGGGTGCTGCACTCCTGTCCCGGTGAGCCGGACGGTGAAGGTCCGCAGGCACGCGGCGCAGTGCCACTCGCCGCCGTCCCCGTACGGGGTCAGCTCCTCGTCCCCGCAGTACGGGCAACAGAACACCGGCAGCTGCCGTGCTCTTCCGCCTCCGCCGCCGGGCTCCTCCGTCACAGCAGCCCGCTCACAGCAACCAGGCCTCCTCGGCCCGCTCGACGTAGGCGGCGAACCGCTCGCCGGGCTCGCGCCGCTCGAGGTAGCCGCGCAGCAGCCGCTCGCAGTAGTCGGCGGTCTCGGCCTTGGTCACCTTGTGGCCGCGGATCTTGCGGCCGAAGGTGGCCTCGGTGCCGAGGTGCCCGCCGAGGTGGACCTGGAAGCCCTCCACCATCTCACCCGAGTCGTCGCGCACCATCGAGCCCTTGAGGCCGATGTCGGCGGTCTGGAACCGGGCACAGCTGTTCGGGCAGCCGTTGACGTTGATGCCGATCGGCTCGTCGAAGTCGGGCAGCCGCTTCTCCAGCTCGGCGTAGAGGTCCTGGGCGTGCTGCTTGGTCTCGACGATCGCCAGCTTGCAGAACTCCAGGCCGGTGCACGCCATGGTGCCGCGGCGGAACGCGCTCGGGCGGACCAGCAGGTCGTGCTCGGCGAGCGCGGCCACGAGGTCCTCGACCCGCTCGTCGGGCACGTCGAGGACGACCATCTTCTGCTGCGTCGTCGTCCGGATGCGGCCGGCGCCGTGCTCGTCGGCGAGGTCGGCGATCCGGGTCAGCACCGTGCCCGTGATGCGGCCGGTGCGCAGCGCGAAGCCGACGGCGTTGGTGCCGTCCTTCTGCTTGGCGACGCCGACGTGGTCACGCTGGTCGTGCTTCGCGGGCGCGGGAGCCGGCCCGTCGGGGAGTGCCTCGTGCAGGTACTCGTCCTGCAGGACCTGCCGGAAGCGCTCGGGACCCCAGTCGGCCATGAGGAACTTCATCCGGGCGTGGTTGCGCTGCCGGCGGTAGCCGTAGTCGCGGAAGATGGAGGTGGCCGCGGCCCAGACGTCGGTCACCTGGTCGGGGCGGACGAACACGCCGATCCGCTGGCCGAACTTCGGGTTGGTCGACAGCCCGCCGCCGACCCAGAGGTCGTAGCCGGCCTCGCCGGCCTCGTTCACCACGCCCACGAACGAGATGTCGTCCAGTTCCGGCTCGGTGCAATGGTCCACGCACCCGGACATGGACGTCTTCCACTTGCGCGGCAGGTTGCTGAACGCGGGGTCGTTCAGGTACGTGGCGACCGTCTGCGCCATGACGTCGGTGGCGTCGAGCACCTCGTCGGCGAGGACGCCGGCCAGCGGGCAGTTGAGCATCCCGCGGGGGGTGTCGCCACAGGCCTCCGTCGTCGTGAGCCCGACGGCCTCCAGCCGCCGCCAGATCTCGGGCACGTCCTCGATCCGGATCCAGTGGTACTGGATGTTCTGCCGGTCGGTGACGTCGGCGACGTCGCGGCCGAAGTCGGTGCTGATGCCGCCGATGGTGCGCAGCTGGGCGCTCGACAGGGCTCCGCCGTCGGTGCGGACCCGCATCATGAAGTAGGAGTCCTCGAGCTCCTCGGGCTCGAGGACGGCGGTCTTCCCGCCGGGGATGCCCTGGGCCCGCTGGGTGTAGAGGCCCATCCAGCGCATCCGCCCACGCAGGTCGGAGGGGTCGATCCCGTCGAACCCGGTGTGCGCGTAGACGTCGAGGATCCGCTGACGGACCGTGAGGCCGTCGGCGTCCTTCTTCATCCGCTCGTTGGGGTTGAGCGGCTCCCGGTAGCCGAGCGCCCACTGGCCCTGGCCCCGCTGGGGGCGGTTGCTGGGACGGGGAGGAGCGGACACGGTGCACTTCTTCCTGCGCCGTCCACGCCGGGATCGCACCCGGGCCGGAGGGCGCTGCCAGATCGGGGGCGCAGCGGGTGCTGCGGGGGACCGGAGGTCAGCGCGCGGGGCGACAGACCGCGCTGCTGACCAGCGCCAAGTCGATGTGACGGCGCGCGACGAGCAGCAGGCCGCGGGAGGTCACGCCGTCCATGGTCGCACACGGACGCCCGCGCGGTGTGACGTCAGTCGACCGGCACCGTGCCGCCGTCCATGGCCGCGCGGATGCGGGCCACCGACTCCGCCAGCGGGGTGACCGACGTGTCGACGACGACCTCGGCCCGGGAGGGCGGCTCGTAGGGGTCGTCGACGCCGGTGAAGCCGGTCAGCTCGCCGGACCGGGCGCGGGCGTAGAGGCCCTTGACGTCGCGGGCCTCGCAGACCTCCAGCGGCGTGGCCAGGTGCACCAGGACGAACCGGCCGTGCCGCTCGACCAGCTCCCGCGCCTCCTCGCGCGCCCGGTCGTACGGCGCGATCGCGGCGACGACGGCGGTGCCGCCGTGCTTGACCACCTCGCCGGCCACGAAGCCGATCCGCCGGATGTTGAGGTCGCGGTGCTCGCGGGAGAAGGACAGCTCGCTGGACAGGTGCGTGCGGACGACGTCGCCGTCCAGGACGGTCACCGGCCGGCCCTCGGCCTCCAGCTCGGCCACGAGCGCGTCGGCCACGGTGGACTTGCCCGCGCCCGACAGGCCGGTGAGGAAGACGGTGACGCCACCGTGCTGCGCGCTGCTCACGCCCCGAGTCTCGCCCAGGCCGGCACGGCGACGGGCACCCGGCCCTCCTGGGAGCCTGCCGCCGTGACCAACCGCTGGGAAGGAGCGCCGCGACCGGCGCGGGTCGCCGCGACCGCAGCGGTCGCCGTCCTCGCGTACGGCACCGCGGTGCACGTCGCCCAGCTGGTCCTCGGCGGCGGCGACCCGTACCCGGCGCTGCCGGGCTGGCTCCGGGCCTACTTCGTCTCGCTGACCCTGCTCGACCCGCTGGCCGCCGTGCTGCTGGCGCTGCGCCGGCGCAGCGGTGTCGTCCTGGCGGTGGCGGTGCTCGTCTCCGATGCCGCCGCCAACGCGTGGGCCAACTACGCGGTGGACCCGGCGGTCGGAGTGACGGCGGGGCGTGTCGGCCAGGCCGTGGTCACGCTGCTCGCCGTCGCGCTGGTCGCGGCGACCCCTGTCCTCTGGCGCGCGACGTCGCCTCCCGCCGTCGGTGGGCGGCGGCTCAGTCGCGGGCGCGGTCGTCGCTGAAGGAGCGCCAGGCACTCTCGACGGCGGCCAGCTCGGCCACCGGCGCCGGCAGCTCCCCGGCGACGACGTCGGCGAGCGTGACCTCCTCGAGCACCCGGCGGTAGGCCGCCCTCGCGGCGACCCACACGCTGGCCAGCTCCTGCGCGGTCCCGGGGTAGCTGACGTCCTCGGGGCGCTGGCCGTGCACCTCGGCGAGGAACCCCTGCTCGACCCGCATGACCCGGGCGATGGAGATCTCCGACGGCGGCAGCGCCAGCCGGTAGCCGCCCTCGCGGCCCCGCTGGCTGGTGACCAGCCGGGCGTGCTGCAGGTCGCCGAGGATCCCCTGCAGGAAGCGCGACGGGATGCCCTGGGCGGTGGCGATCTTGTCGCAGGTGAGCGCGCCCGGCGCCGCGGCCGCCAGCTCCAGGGCCGCGCGGACGGCGTAGTCGACCCGGGCCGTGATGCGCACGGTGCTCCTTCCTGCCGAGTCCTGCAGGGGCCCTTCCTGCCGAGTCCTGCAGGGGCCCTGCCTGCCGAGTCCTGCAGGGGCCCTTCCTGCCGAGTCCTGCAGGGGCCCATCCTGCCTGGTCTGCGAGGGTGACGGGGTGCACCGGCTGCGCTTCACCACCATCGTGGCGGCGCCGTTGACCGTCGCGTTCGACGTCGCCCGCGCCCTCGGCCGCCCGTGGCCGGTGCCGCTGGAGGAGGTCGAGTCGGTCCGGCCGGTGCGCGACGTCTACACCCTCGGCCGGGGCCGGCGGACGCTGACCCACACCCGGCGGTTCACCGCGACCGCCGAGGGGACCCGTGTCGACGAGCAGGTCGACTGGGACACCGGCCTGGCCGGACCGCTGGGGGCGCTGGCCGACCGGGTGGTGCTGCGCCGGCGGCGGGTGCGGCGCGCGATGCGCCGTCACCTCGACGGCTACGCCGCGGCGGCCGCCCAGCAGGCGCTCGACGTCGTCCAGGTGGTGGGGGCGGCCATCGTCCGCGGGGACCACGTGCTCGTGGCCCAGCGCGGCTCCGGCCCGCTCGCCGGTCTCTGGGAGTTCCCCGGCGGCAAGGTCGAGCCGGGGGAGGAGCACCTGGCCGCGCTGGTGCGCGAGTGCGCCGAGGAGCTCGGGATCACCGTCTCGCCGCAGGTCCTCCTCGGCGAGGTGGTCCTCGACGGCGTCGTCGGCGGGGGAGTGCCGGGGGCCTCGACGCTGCGGGTGTGGTCGGCGCGTCTCGCCGAGGGTGAGCCGGTGGCGCACGAGCACCGCGACCTGCGCTGGGTGGGTGCGGCCGACCTCGACGCGATGGACTGGATCGCCGCTGACCGCCCGCTGCTGCCCGCCGTCCGCGAGCTGCTCGGCCGCCCGTGACCCCGGCCGGACACGCCGCGGGCGCCGCCCCGGGATGGAGGCGGCGCCCGCGGCGCAGTGCGGCCCCTCCGGGGACCCACCCCGAGCTCGCGAGGGGTGGGGAGGAGGGGGTCCTCCTACTTCTTGAAGACGTCCTTGACCTTCTCGCCGGCCTGCTTGAGGTTGCCGGCGGCCTTGTCGTTGGCGCCCTCGGCCTGCAGGTCGCGGTCGCCGGTGGCCTCGCCCACGCGCTCCTTGCCCTCGCCGGACAGCTCCTGCGCCTTGTTCTTCATCTTGTCGATGCCGCTCATGGATGAGCTCCTTCCGTCGGCTGAGGAGGGGGTTACCCACCGGACGGCGCCGGACACCCGATCGCGCGGACGGCGGAAGTCCTGCGGCACGGACGGGGGCAGGACCGGAACACGTGTGGTCACCGGAGCGGTGCGGCGTCGACCTTGCGGTGTGCCCCGCCGGATCGTGAGCCCCGGTCACAAATCGGTGACGGCCGTGGACGCTCCTCGGCACGGCTGCCTAGGGTCGCCACGGCGTTCCAGGGCCGTTCCTGGTGTTCACCTGGCGGATGCCGTCGCCCGGCCACGAGCCCGGGTGGGGCACCGGCCAGTCCGTTCCCCCCGCGCACGCGGGATGAGGGAGGCATCGCACGTGAAGTTGAGCAAGCGCCGGTCGGCGCTCGTCGCGGCCGGCCTGTCCGGCGCGCTGCTGCTGTCCGCCTGCGGCGGCAGCGACGACGGTGGGTCCGGCGGCGGCGGCGGTGGCGGTGGCGGTGGCGGCACCTTCAGCATCGCGCTGTACAGCGACCCCGAGAACCCCCTCGTGCCCGGCAACACCACCGAGAGCGAGGGCGCCCAGGTCGTCCGGTCGCTGTGGACCGGCCTGGTGCAGTACGCGACGGACGGCTCGGTGGAGTACACCGGCGTCGCCGAGTCGATCGAGTCCGAGGACAACACCACTTGGACCGTCACGCTGAACGACGGGTGGACCTTCCACGACGGCACTCCGGTGACCGCGCAGTCCTTCGTGGACGCGTGGAACTACACGGCCTACAGCCCCAACGCCCAGGGCGGGTCCTACTTCTTCTCCAACATCGCCGGGTACGACGAACTGCAGGCGCCCACCGACGACGCCGGGAACATCACCGGCGACCCGGCTGCCACCGAGATGAGCGGCCTGCAGGTCGTCGACGACAGCACCTTCACGGTCACGCTGGCCAGCCCGTTCGCGCAGTTCCCGGTGACCGTCGGCTACAGCGCCTTCTACCCGCTGCCCGAGTCGTTCTACGACGACCCCGACGCCTTCGGCGCCCAGCCGGTCGGCAACGGTCCCCTGCAGGCCACCGAGGAGTTCGTGCCGGGTCAGGGCTTCACCGTCACGCGCTACGACGACTACGGCGGCGAGCAGCCCGCCCAGGCCGAGACCGTGGAGTTCCGCGTCTACACGGACATCAACACCGCCTTCACCGACGTGCAGGCCGGCAACCTCGACGTCTCTCCCGACCTGCCGCCGGACGCCATCTCCTCGGCGGAGTCGGAGTTCGGCGACCGCTACCTGGAGGCGCCGTCGTCGGGCTTCACCTACATGGGCTTCCCGACCTACGAGCCGCGCTTCGCCGACCCGCGCGTGCGTCAGGCGCTGTCGATGGCCATCGACCGCCAGGCCATCGCCGACGCCATCTTCGCGGGGAGTCGCGAGGCGGCCGACGCGTTCATCGCGCCGGTGGTCGACGGCTACCGCGAGGGTGTCTGCCAGTACTGCGAGCTGGACGTCGACCGGGCCAACCAGCTGCTGGACGAGGCGGGCTTCGACCGGAGCCAGCCGATCGAGCTCTGGTTCAACGCCGGTGCGGGCCACGACGCCTGGGTGGAGGCCGTGGGCAACCAGCTGCGCGAGAACGTCGGCGTCGAGTACTCCCTGCGGGGTGACCTCGACTTCGCCCAGTACCTCCCGCTGCTCGACGAGCAGGGGATGACCGGTCCGTTCCGGCTCGCGTGGAGCATGGACTACCCGAGTCCGCAGAACTACCTGGAGCCGCTGTACTCGGCTGCGGCGCTGCCCCCGGCGGGCTCGAACACGACCTTCTACACCAACCCGGAGTTCGACGCGCTCATCCAGCAGGGCAACTCGGCGGCCAGCAACGAGGAGGCCATCGAGTACTACAACCAGGCCGAGGACATCCTGCTGGAGGACATGCCGATCGCCCCGATGTTCTTCGACCTCGAGCAGGCGGTGCACTCCGAGGCCGTCAGCGACGTGGTGATCGACGTCTTCGGTGACATCGACGTCGCGGCGGTCACCGTCAACTGACCACGTACCGCCGGCCGACCGCCGGGGATGCCGTCAGTTCCGGACGGTGTCCCCGGCGGTCCGCCGTGTGTGGCCCCAGAATGGACGACGCGACGAGACGCCCCGCCCGCGTCCGCGTGTCCTGACCGAGGAGCGACATGGGCCGCTACATCGCGCGCCGCCTCTTGCTCACCGTCCCCGTCCTCATCGGGGCGTCCTTCCTCATCTTCGCCCTGGTCTACGCCCTCCCGGGCGACCCCATCCGCGCACTCGGCGGCGACCGGCCACTGACCCCGGCCGTGGTCGCCCAGCTGCGTGACGAGTTCAACCTCGACGACCCGCTGGTCGTCCAGTACGCCAAGTACGTCGGCGACCTGCTCCAGGGTGACCTCGGTACCGATTTCCGCGGCCGCGCGGTGAGCGACACCATCCTCCAGCGGCTACCGGTCACGGTGCGGCTCACGGTCGTCGCCATCGCCATCGAGACCGTCATCGGGATCATCGCCGGCGTGCTCGCCGGGGTCCGGCGCAACGGGTTCCTGGACAACCTCGTGCTCGTCTCCAGCACGCTCGTCGTGTCCGTGCCGATCCTGGTCCTCGCCTTCATCGCCCAGTTCGTCCTCGGGCTCCAGTTCGGCTGGTTCCCGATCGCCGGCATCAACAAGGGGTGGTACAGCTACCTGTTGCCGGGGCTCGTGCTCGCCTCCGGCTCGCTGGCCTACGTCGCCCGGCTGACCCGCACCAGCATCGCGGAGAACCTGCGCGCCGACTACGTGCGGACCGCTCGCGCCAAGGGCCTGCCCAACCGGACGGTCATCGTGCGGCACACGCTGCGCAACAGCCTCATCCCGGTGATCACCTTCATCGGCGCGGACATCGGCACCCTCATGGGCGGGGCGATCGTGACCGAGACGGTGTTCAACCTCCCCGGCATCGGACGGGCGGTGTTCGACAGCGTCCAGACCCAGGAGGGCGCGGTCGTCGTCGGCATCGTCACGCTGATGGTCTTCTTCTTCGTCTTCTTCAACCTGGTCGTGGACGTGCTCTACGCCGTCCTCGACCCGAGGATCCGCTATGACTGAGCAGCAGCAGGCCGACCTGCGGCACGACGTCGTCGAGGCCGGGACCACCACCGGGCTGGCCAGCCCCTCGGTCGACGTCACCAGCGACCGGCAGAACAGCCTCTGGAGCGACGCCTGGGGCGACCTGCGGCGCAACCCGCTGTTCTGGATCGGCGCCGTGTTCGGGCTGGTGTTCCTGCTGATGGCCCTGGTGCCGCAGCTGTTCGCCCGCGGGGCGGACCCGCGCGCCTGCGACCTGAGCAGCAGCAACCAGAAGCCGTCGGCCGAGCACTGGTTCGGGTTCGACCAGCAGGGCTGCGACTACCTGGCCAACGTGGTCTACGGCGCCCGCAACTCGCTCATCATCGGGCTGCTCGCAGTCGCCGTGGTCCTCGTGCTCGGTGTCGTCGTCGGCGCGGTCGCCGGCTTCGACGGCCGGTGGGTGGACGGCCTGCTCAGCCGCGTCACCGACATCTTCTACGCGCTGCCGCTGATCCTGGGTGCGCTGGTGGTCCTGCGCAGCGGGGTCCTGGGGCGCGGGGTCGTGGCGGTGGCCGTCGCACTGGCGGTCTTCGGCTGGATGACCGCGATGCGGTTGGTGCGCTCCCAGGTGATCGCGGTCAAGAGCTCCGACTACGTCGCGGCGGCGCGCGCGATGGGGGCCTCGAACGGCCGCATCCTGGTCCGGCACATCCTCCCGAACGCCGTGGCGCCGGTGCTGGTGTACACGACGATCACCATCGGTGTGCTGATCGCCGCCGAGGCGACGCTGACCTTCCTCGGCGTCGGACTGCAGCGGCCGGCCATCTCGTGGGGTCTGCAGATCGAGGCGGGTCAGTCGCTGCTGCGGACCGCCCCCCACCTGGTGCTCTTCCCGAGCATCGTCCTGACCCTGACCGTGATGGCCTTCATCATGATGGGCGACGCCCTGCGCGACGCCCTCGACCCGAGGCAGCGCGCATGACCCACCTGGACCTGTCCGGGCCCACCGCCGACCTCGTGCCGGCCGGGACCCCGCTGCTCGACGTCGACGACCTGCACGTGGAGTTCCGCACCCGCTCGGGCACGGTGCACGCCGTCAACGGCGTGAGCTACAGCCTGGCGGCGGGGGAGACCCTGGCCATCCTCGGCGAGTCCGGCTCCGGCAAGTCGGTGTCGGCCCAGGCGATCATGGGGATCCTCGAGACCCCGCCCGCGGTCATCACCGGCGGTGGCATCTGGTTCCAGGGCAGCAACGTGCTGGAGATGTCGGCCGAGGACCAGCGCAAGATCCGCGGCCCGGGCATCTCGATGATCTTCCAGGACGCGCTCTCGTCGCTGAACCCCGTCTACAGCGTGGGCTTCCAGATCGGCGAGATGTTCCGCGTGCACCGGGGGATGAGCAAGAAGGAGGCCCGCAGGCACGCCGTCGACCTGATGGACCGCGTGCGCATCCCGGCCGCCGCCCGCCGGGTCGACGACTACCCGCACCAGTTCTCCGGCGGCATGCGCCAGCGCGTCATGATCGCCATGGCCATCGCGCTGGACCCGCGGATCCTGATCGCCGACGAGCCGACCACCGCCCTCGACGTCACGGTGCAGGCGCAGGTGATGGACCTGCTCAAGGACCTGCAGCAGGAGACGGGGATGGGGCTGATCCTCATCACCCACGACCTCGGCGTGGTCAACGAGGTCGCCGACAACGTCGCGGTCATGTACGCCGGCGAGATCGTCGAGCGGGGCACCGTCGACGACGTCTTCACCCGCCCGGCCCACCCCTACACCGACGGCCTGATGAGCTCGGTGCCGCAGGTGGAGGCCAAGGGCGGGCGTCTCCGGCCGATCGCCGGCCAGCCGCCGAACCTGGCGCGGATCCCGAGCGGCTGCCCGTTCCACCCGCGCTGCTCCCGCCGCCGTCTGGGCGCGGAGGCGGCGCCGGGTCGCGAGTGCGCCACCGACGCCCCGCCGCTGCGGCTGGTCGTCCCGGGGCGCGAGGCGGCCTGCCACTACAGCGAGGAGGTGCTCGGTGTCCGAGCCCCGTGAACACGGCGCCACCGCGGCGTCGTCCCTGCCGGAGTCCGCGCCCGCCGCCCCGGCGACGCCGGCGCAGTCCCTGACCAAGCTCACGTCCGGGGCGGCGGCGACCGGTGCCCGCGGGACGATGGGCGAGGCGCTGCTGGAGGTCCGCGGGCTGCAGAAGCACTTCCCGCTGACCCAGGGCGTCGTCTTCAAGCGGACCGTCGGGCACGTGCGCGCCGTCGACGGCGTCGACCTCACCCTGCGCCGGGGCGAGACCGTCGGCCTGGTCGGCGAGTCCGGCTGCGGCAAGTCGACGGTGTCGAAGCTGCTCGTCGCGCTGGAGAAGCCGACCGCGGGCTCCATCCTCTACAAGGGCCGCGACATCGCCGGCATGGGCGGCCGCGCGCTCAAGGAGTACCGGCGCGAGGTCCAGATCATCTTCCAGGACCCCTACGCGTCGCTGAACCCGCGGATGACCGTCGGCGACATCGTCGCCGAGGGCTGGTCGGTGCACGCCGACGTCGCCCCGAGGAAGGGCCGGCTCAAGCGCACCCAGGAGCTGCTCGACCGCGTCGGCCTCAACCCCGACTACGTCAACCGCTACCCGCACCAGTTCTCCGGCGGCCAGCGGCAGCGCATCGGCATCGCCCGCGCGCTCGCCCTGCAGCCGGAGGTCATCGTCTGCGACGAACCGGTCTCGGCCCTCGACGTGTCGGTGCAGGCGCAGGTGGTCAACCTGCTCGAGGATCTGCAGGACGAGCTCGGCCTGTCCTACCTGTTCATCGCCCACGACCTGTCGGTGGTGCGGCACATCTCCGACCGGGTGGCGGTCATGTACCTCGGCAGCATCGTCGAGGAGGGCACCGGCGAGCAGGTCTACACCTCGCCGTCGCACCCCTACACGCAGGCGCTGCTGTCGTCGGTGCCGCTGCACGAGCCGGCCCTGCGCGGGCAGAAGGACCGCATCCTGCTGCAGGGCGACGTCCCGAGCCCCGCCGACCCGCCCTCGGGCTGCCGGTTCCGCACCCGCTGCTGGAAGGCGCAGGACGTCTGTGCCCGGGAGGCGCCGGCGCTGGTCGACCGCGGCCAGGGCCACCCCGCGGCCTGCCACTTCGCCGAGGCCCGCGCGGTGGTCCCCGTCGACGCCGAGTAGTCCCGGCGACGATCAGGTGACCTGATCGTCGCGCGTCCTCCCCGACGGTGCACGGTCCGGGAGGACGCGCTGCGGTGAGGGAGGACGCGCCACACCTCGGTCACGCCGCGGGCTGCCTCGGTGCCCGTCCCGGCGCTCGGAGAGGATGGCCCGGTGACCGCTGACCGCCGGCTCCTGCTCGTCCACGCGCACCCCGACGACGAGACCATCAACAACGGCGCGACGATGGCGCGCTACGTCGCCGAGGGAGCACAGGTCACGCTGCTGACCTGCACGCTGGGCGAGGAGGGTGAGGTCCTCGTCCCCGAGCTGGAGCTGCTCGGTCCCGAGCACGCCGACCAGCTCGGGGGCTACCGGATCGCCGAGCTGCGGGCGGCGATGGACGCGCTCGGCGTGACCGACTGGCGCTTCCTCGGCGGCGCCGGCCGCTACCGCGACTCCGGGATGATCGGGACGCCGGCCAACGAGGAGCCGCGCGCCTTCTGGAACGCCGACCTCGACGAGGCGGTCGGGCACGCGGTCGCCGTCGTCCGGGAGGTCCGGCCGCAGGTCGTGGTCACCTACGACGAGAACGGCGGCTACGGGCACCCCGACCACATCCAGGCCCACCGGGTCGCCATGGCCGCCGTCGAGGCCGCCGCCGACCCCGCCTACCGTCCCGAGCTCGGCGAGGTGTGGGACGTCGCGAAGGTCTACTGGTGCTGCGTGCCGCGCTCGGTGCTGCGCGCCGGGGTCGAGGCCATGGCGGCGCTCGGAGAGGGCTCGCCGTTCGAGCAGCTCGGCGAGATCGACGACATCCCGTTCGCCGTCCCCGACGAGCTGGTCACCGCCGCCGTCGACGGCCGGGCGCACGCCGGCCGCAAGGACGCCGCCATGCGGGCGCACGCCACCCAGATCACCGTCGACGGGCCCTTCTTCGCCCTGTCGAACAACCTCGGCCAGGAGGTGCTCGGCGTCGAGTACTACCGGCTGGTGCGCGGCGAGCGCGGTCCTGCCGGAGGGGCACCCGACGGCTGGGAGGACGACCTGTTCGCCGGTCTCCCCGGATGACCCGCCGGGTCGTGGAGTTCGTGTCCGCGGCCGTGCTGGCCGTGGCCGTCGCCGGGTGGCTGGCGCTGGTCGAGGTCTTCTGGCTGCCGCTGCGGGTGGCCGGCGTCCTCGTCCCGCTGTCGGTCGTCCTCGCCGTCGTCGGCAACCTGCTGCTGGTGGCCGGTGCGCACCGGCTCACCGGCTCCCGCGCGGTCGCGGCGCTGCCGGCGCTGACCTGGCTGGGGATCGCCGTGGCCGCCACGGTGCGCCGTCCCGAGGGTGACCTCGTCGCCGCCGGTGGCGGCGGGCTGGGTGCGGTGACGCTCGCCTTCCTCGGCCTCGGCGGGGTGGCCGCCGCCTTCGCCGTCGGCCGCGTACTGGGCGCGCCCGCCGTTCCCGGGCTGACCCCCGGCCGCCCGCCGGCTGCCGCGGCACCTCCCGGCGCGCCGGGTACCGCGCCGGCCAGGCGGCTCCGGCGTCAGGACGGCGCCCACCGGTAGTGGTAGCGGTGGTGCTCCACGAAGCCCGCCCGGCGGTACAGCGCCCGCGCCGGCGCGTTGGACGAGGTGACCTGCAGGTACACCCAGCCGGCACCGCGCGCCGCGCCCCACCGGGTCACGGCCGCCATCACCGCCGTCGCCAGGCCGCGGCGGCGGTGCTCCTCCGCGACGGCCACCGCGGTCACCCCGAGCCAGTCGCCGGTGACCACACCCCGGGCGACGGCGACCGGTGGCGCCGGGGGCGGGTCGGCGCGCACCGACGCGAAGACCACCTCCGGCGCGTTGGTCAGCACCGCGCGGGCCGTGGCCGGCTCGGCGCGGCGGAGGTACCCGGACGTCGACAGCCAGCCGTCGTCCGGGGTGCCGGCGAGCTCGACCGGCACGCCGCCGTCGGGCCCGGCCACCAGCGGTGCGGTGAGGACCAGCACGTCCTCGTCGCGGTCCCACCCGGCGGCGGCGAACGCCGCGTCGGCGCGGCGGGCCTGCACGCCGGGCAGCTGCGCCCCGGGCCGCAGGCCGCGCGCCCGGTACCAGGCAGCGACCGCCTCGACCGCCTCCGGCAGCGGGCAGCCCGGGTCGCCGGCGACGAGCGCGGTGTTGGCCCGGCCGGTGAACCCGCCGCCGGCGCGCATCAGCCACCCGCCCAGCGGCTCCTCCTCGGGTGCCCGCCAGCCGCGGGCGGCCAGCCGTTCGAGATCGGCGACGCCCAGCGGTGATCTGCTCTGTCCCACGCCCGCCGATCCTGCGGGGTGCCGCGGCGCCCCTCCACCGGGGCAGGCCCGTCCACCCGTCGCGTTTCACCGGGGCCTGCGGGGCCATACTGAGGTCAGACACGCGCGAGACCGGCCGGTCGCCGGATCGCTGCCCGCACGTCCCCCGGGAGGACCCACCGTGACCTACGTGATCACCCAGGCCTGCGTCGACGTCCTCGACAAGGCGTGCATCGACGAGTGCCCGGTGGACTGCATCTACGAGGGCGAGCGGATGCTCTACATCCACCCCGACGAGTGCGTCGACTGCGGTGCGTGCGAGCCGGTGTGCCCGGTGGAGGCCATCTACTACGAGGACGACGTCCCGGACAAGTGGAAGGACTTCTACGACGCCAACGTGGAGTTCTTCTCCGACCTGGGCAGCCCCGGCGGCGCGGCCAAGACCGGCAAGATCGCCAAGGACCACCCGCTCGTCGCCGCCCTGCCGCCGCAGGGCGAGGGTCACTGACGACCACGGCCCCGGGGACGGCGGCCGGGCGGCTGCCGGACTTCCCCTGGGACAGCCTGGAGGCCGCCCGCGCCCGCGCGGCGCGGCACCCCGGCGGCGTGGTCGACCTCTCCATCGGGACGCCGGTCGACCCCACCCCCGACGTGCTGCGCACCGCGCTGGCCGCGGCGGGCGACTCCCCGGGCTACCCGACCGCGCTCGGCAACCGTGACCTGCGCACCGCGGCGGCCGGCTGGCTGCGGCGGCGCCTGGGCGTGACGGTGGCCGACCCGCTCGGGGCCGACCCGTCGGTGGTCCCCACCGTGGGGTCCAAGGAGCTCGTGGCGCTGCTGCCCACGCTGCTCGGCCTGCGCGAGGGCACCGTCGTCATCCCCGAGGTCGCCTACCCGACCTACGAGGTGGGCGCGGTGCTGGCCGGCCTGGCGGTGCGGCGCACCGACACCCCGCCCGTCGACGCGGCCGGGATCGTGCTCGTGTGGCTGAACTCGCCGGGCAACCCGCACGGCCGGGTGCTCTCCGACGAGCGGCTGCGCGCCTGGGCGGCCTGGGGCCGGGCGCACGGCGTCCCGGTGGTCGCCGACGAGTGCTACGCGACGCTGGGCTGGGACGTCGAGCCGCGCTCGCTGCTGCACCCCGCCGTCGCCGGCCCCGACCACACCGGCCTGCTGGCGGTGCACTCGCTGTCCAAGCAGTCGACGGCCGCCGGCTACCGCGCCGGCCTGCTCTCCGGCGACCCGGCGCTGGTGCGGCGGGTGTGGGAGGTGCGCCGGCACCTGGGCCTGCTGGTGCCCGGCCCGGTGCAGGCGGCGATGGCCGCGGCGCTGGCCGACGACGCGCACGTCGACGCGCAGCGCGAGCGCTACCGGTCCCGCCGCGACCGGCTGGCCGCCGCGGTGCGGTCCACCGGCGCCCGCATCGACCACTCCGAGGCCGGGCTGTACCTGTGGGTCACCCGTGACGAGGACTGCTGGTCGACCATCGACTGGCTGGCCGGTCTCGGCGTCGTCGCCGCCCCCGGCTCGTTCTACGGACCGGCCGGTTCCCGGCACGTGCGCATGGCGCTGACCGCCACCGACGAGCGCATCGACGCCGCGGCCGAGCGCCTCACCGCCTGACCGGCGGCCGCCGCTCAGGCGCAGTTGCGCTGGAAGTCGTCGGAGCGCAGGGCAGCGGTCAGGGACCGGGCGAAGTCGCTCCAGCGTCCGTAGGCGAGCGGGAACGCCGAGCGCTGCACGGCGTCGGCCACGAGGGTGAGCTCGCCGGTCTCCCAGTCGGGCACGCGCACCAGCCGGTCGTAGAACTGGCCGGCCGCGTAGACCGGGTCCTGCACCTGCTCCGGCGTGCCCCATCCCTGCGACGGCCGCTGCTGGAACAGGCCGAGCGAGTCGCGGTCGCCGTGATCGAGGTTGCGCAGCGTCGACTCCTGCATCGCGGTGGCGAGGGCGATGACGGTCGCCCGCTCGGGCAGGCCGCGGTCCCGGGCGACCTGTGCGATCGTCCGGGCGTTCTCCACCTGCTCGGCCGAGAGGGTCACCGAGCTGGCGGGCACCGTGCACACCTCCGTGCGCGTGGGCGCGGCGCCGTCCGCGCGCCAGACCAGGACGGCGAGCAGGACGGCGCACACGAGGAAGAAGGGGCCCCACGAGCGCAGCGCCAGAGCACGGCTGCGGCGTCCGCGCGCGGCCGGACGGCTGCCGGTGGGCCGCCTGGCCGGGGGCCGCCTCGCCGGGGTGCGGCTGGGTGACGGTCGCCGGGCCGGCGCACGCCGGGCCGCCGGACGGGGGCCGGTCCGTGCGCTGGTCATCGTCCCCGAGGGTAGGTGCGCCTCCTGGCAGCACCCTGGACGTCGGGTGGACCGGTGGGGCCGGTGGGACGGCCGGGCCGCTGTCGCCGGCGGACCGTGATCGCTAGCGTGTGCCCGCCCACGTCGCTGCTGCTCAGGAGGCCCCGTGCCCGACGCCCTGCTCCCCGGGATCACCGCCACGCGGGTGTCCACCGCGCGGCTCACCCAGAACGTGGTGCACCCGGAGGGCACCGAGCCGGCCGGTCCCGGCGAGGCGGTGCTGTTCGTGCACGGCAACGTGAGCTCCTCGCTGTTCTGGCAGCCCACGCTGCTGGCGGTGCACGGGACCGGGCGGCGCCGGGTGCTCGCCGTCGACCTGCGCGGCTACGGCGACACCGACCCGCTGCCGGTCGACGCCCGCCGCGGGGTGCGCGACTGGTCCGACGACCTCGGCGCGCTGCTCGACGCGCTCGGCCTCGACCGGGTGCACCTGGTCGGCTGGAGCATGGGCGCCGGCGTCGTCCTGCAGCGGCTGCTCGACGACCCCGCCCGCGTGGCGTCGGTGACGCTGGTGGCCCCGGTGTCGCCCTACGGCTTCGGCGGCACCGCCGGGACGGAGGGCCGCCGGCTGGCCGAGGACGGCGCGGGATCCGGCGGGGGCGCGGCCAACCCGGAGTTCGTCGCGGCGCTGGCGGCCGGCGACACCTCCGACGCCGCGCCCACCAGCCCGCGGTCGATCCTGCGCGCCTTCTACGTGGCGCCCGGGTCGCTGCCGCTGGACCCCGCGCTGGAGGACGTCTTCGTCGCCGCGATGCTCTCGACCCGCACCGGTGAGGACCACTACCCCGGCGACAGCGCGCCCAGCGCCACCTGGCCGGGGACGGCGCCCGGGTCGCGCGGGGTGCTCAACACCATGGCGCCGACCGTCTTCGACGTCTCCGGGGTCGTGGACCTGCCGGCCAAGCCGCCGGTGCTGTGGATCCGCGGTGACGCCGACGCGGTCGTCTCCGACACCTCGGCCTTCGACCTGGCGTTCCTCGGGCAGCTCGGGGCGGTGCCCGGCTGGCCGGGGGAGGAGACCTGCCCGCCGCAGCCGATGGTCACCCAGACCCGCGCGGTGCTCGACCGCTACGCCGCGACCGGCGGCGCCTACCGCGAGGTGGCCCTGCCCGGGGTCGGGCACTCACCGCACGTCGAGCGGCCGCAGGAGTTCGTCGACGCCCTGCTCGACCATCTCGACGCCCCCGCGGTGCAGCCCGCGAACCTGGCCTGAGGCCGCGTCAGGCGTTCGCGTGCAGGGCGGTGTTGAGCGCGCCCCACTGACCGGAGCGGGGCAGCGCCTCGAGCGCACCCGAGACGCTGTTGCGGCGGAACAGCAGCCCGTCGCGCCCGGACAGCTCGCGGCCCTTGACCACCGAGCCGTCGGGCAGCGTGATCCGCGACCCGGCGGTGACGTAGCAGCCGGCCTCGACGACGCAGTCGTCGCCGAGCGAGATGCCGATGCCCGAGTTGGCGCCGAGCAGGCAGCCGGTGCCGATGGAGACGACCTCCTTGCCACCGCCCGACAGCGTGCCCATGATCGACGCGCTCCCGCCGATGTCGCTGTCGGCACCGACGACGACGCCCGCGCTGATCCGGCCCTCGACCATCGAGGGACCCAGCGTGCCGGCGTTGTAGTTGACGAAGCCCTCGTGCATGACCGTCGTCCCCTCGGCCAGGTGGGCGCCCAGCCGCACCCGGTCGGCGTCGGCGACGCGCACGCCCGAGGGGAGCACGTAGTCGACCATCCGCGGGAACTTGTCCACCGACAGCACGGTCAGGTGCCCCCGCGTCGCCCGCAGCGCCGCCCGCCGTGCGGGGGTGAGCTCGGCGGCCAGGACCGGCCCGGCGCTGGTCCAGGCCACGTTGGCCAGCAGGCCGAAGACGCCGTCGAGGTTCACCTCGTGCGGCCGGACCAGCCGGTGGGAGAGCAGGTGCAGCCGCAGGTAGACGTCGTGCGCGTCGACCGGCGGGGCGTCGAGGTCGGCGATCACCGTCCGGACGCCGACGACCTCCACGCCCCTCACCTCGTCGCTGCGCACCAGGCCGGAGAACTCGTGGCCCAGCTCGCCGCCCAGCTCCAGCGTGCCGAGCTGGTGGGTACCGGCCGGCCCGCCGGCGCCGAGCGCGGGGGAGGGGTACCAGGTGTCGAGCACGGTCCCGGAGGCGGTGACGGTCGAGAGACCGGTGGCGACGGCGGAGCGGGCGGCGGGGTCGGTCACGGGGGTCGACGCTACCCAGCCTGGCGCGGTGGCACGGCCGCGGCCTCGTCCCGAGGCTCGCCGCCGGCCCTCCTGCATGGTCCCGCCGTGAGCTCGCGAACGCCGAGGGGCAGGAGGGTCCTTCCACGGTGAGGAGGACGAGGTCCTCCCACCGTAGGCTCGGGCACCGTGAGCCACCCGCCCGAACTCGATCTCTCCGCCGACGTCCTCGCGGTCACCCGGGTCCTGGTGGACACCCCGTCGGTGTCGGGGGACGAGCGGGCGCTGGCCGACGCGGTCGAGACGGCGCTGCGTTCCCTCGGCGGGCTGGAGGTCGAGCGGGTCGGCGACACGGTCCTCGCCCGCACGAGCCTCGGTCGCGACACCCGCGTCGTCCTGGCCGGGCACCTCGACACCGTGCCGATCGCCGACAACGTGCCCAGCCGGCTGGAGGACGGGCGGCTGTACGGCTGCGGCACCAGCGACATGAAGTCCGGCGACGGGGTCATGCTGCGGCTGGCCGGGCGCTTCGGCGTCCCCGGTGCCCAGCCCGCGCACGACCTGACCTTCGTCCTCTACGACAACGAGGAGGTCGAGGCGGTCCGGAGCGGCCTCGGCCGGGTGGCCCGCGAGCGGCGGGGGTGGCTCTACGGCGACCTCGCCGTCCTGCTCGAGCCCACCGACGGCGAGATCGAGGCCGGGTGCCAGGGCACGCTGCGGGCCCGCCTGGAGACGAGGGGCCGCCGGGCGCACAGCGCGCGCAGCTGGCTCGGGGTCAACGCCGTCCACGGGCTGGCCGGGGCGCTGGCCGCGCTGGCCGCCTACGAGGCGCGCGAGGTGGAGATCGACGGCTGCCGCTACCGCGAGGGCCTCAACGCGGTCGGCATCTCCGGCGGCGTGGCCGGCAACGTGATCCCGGACGAGGCCGCGCTGACGGTCAACTTCCGCTACGCGCCCGACCGGGACGAGGACGCCGCCGAGGCGCACGTGCGCGAGGTCTTCGCCGAGGTGATCGCCGCCGGGGCCACCCTCACCGTCACCGACAACGCCGGCGGTGCGCTGCCGGGCCTGTCCGAGCCCGCCGCCGCGGCGTTCGTCGCCGCCGTCGGCAGGCCCGCGCGGGCCAAGCTCGGCTGGACCGACGTGGCCCGCTTCGCCGCGCTCGGCATCCCGGCGGTCAACTACGGCCCCGGCGACCCGCAGCTCGCGCACACCCGCGAGGAGCACGTCCTGGTCGAGCGCCTGCAGCCGGCCGAGGACGCCCTGACCGCCTACCTGGCGACGCCCACCGCCTGAGGAGCAGTGCATGACGACCATCCCCCCGCCCGCCGACGGCCGGAACCCCCGCCCGACGCGCCACCGCGGTCCGGTGGTGCTGCGCGGCGGCGAGCCGGGCCCGCAGACGGCCGGGACGACGACCGACCAGCGGCTGCTCGACCGCCGCGGGCCCACCGACTGGGTGCACACCGACCCGTGGCGGGTGCTGCGCATCCAGTCGGAGTTCGTCGAGGGCTTCGGCCTGCTCGCCGAGCTGCCGCGGGCGGTCAGCGTCTTCGGCAGTGCCCGCACGAAGCCCGACCACCCCTACTACGAGGCGGGTGTGCGGATCGGCGCGGCGCTCGCCCGCGCGGGCTACGCGGTCATCACCGGCGGCGGGCCGGGTGCGATGGAGGCGGCCAACCGGGGCGCCTCCGAGGCCGGCGGGCTGTCGGTGGGCCTGGGCATCGAGCTGCCGTTCGAGCAGGAGCTCAACGAGTGGGTCGACGTCGGCATCAGCTTCCGCTACTTCTTCGTCCGCAAGACGATGTTCGTGAAGTACGCGCAGGCCTTCGTCATCCTCCCCGGCGGCTTCGGCACGCTCGACGAGCTGTTCGAGGCGCTGACCCTGGTGCAGACCCGCAAGGTCACCCGCTTCCCCGTCGTCCTGGTCGGCACCGCGTACTGGTCGGGCCTGGTGGAGTGGATCCGCGGCGCGCTGCTCGAGTCCGGGACGATCAGCCCCGGCGACCTGGACCTGTTCACCGTCACCGACGACGTCGAGGAGGTGCTGGCCCACATCCGGGCGGCCGAGGCGGCCGGGACGCCGGGTGACAACGGCGGGGGCATGCGGTCGCCGCTGTCCGGGCCGGTCGAGCCGGTCGAGGGCTGAGGGGGCCCGGTGCTGTCCTTCCTCGTCGGGCTGGCCGCGGTCGCCGTCGTCGGGGCGCTGCTGTTCCTCGGCGGCTCGGTGCTGCTCGGCCGCGGGGAGACCCAGCCGCCGGCCGACCTCGACCGCTCCCCGGTGGAGCTGCCCGACGACCGGCCGGTCACCGGCGAGGACGTGCGCGCCCTGCGGATCTCGGTGGCCGTGCGCGGCTACCGCATGACCGAGGTGGACTGGCTGCTCGAGCAGCTGGCCCAGACGATCGAGGAGCGCGACGAGACCATCGCCGCGCTGCGCGCCGCGCACGACCACCCGGCGCGGGCCGCCGACGCCGACACCGACCCGGGGCTCACCCTGCCGGCCGGTCGCACGCAGGACGAGCAGGCCGCTCCCGCGGCCGGGGACGGAGCGGGCCACGATGCCTGAGCTGGTCGAGCGGGTCACGGTCGAGGCGCCGCCGGAACGCGTGTGGGCGGCGCTCACCGACTGGCCGTCCCAGGGAGCCTGGATGCTGGCCACCGACGTCGAGACCGTCAGCGGGCCCGCACAGGGCGTCGGCGGCCGGCTGGCCGCCCGCACCGGCGTCCCGCTGCCGTGGCGGCGCGGGCGGCACCTCGGCGTCCTCGACACCATGGTCGTCACCGAGTGGGACCCGCCCCGGCGCGTGGTCGTGCAGCACACCGGCCGGATCGTGCGCGGCCCCGGCATCTTCGAGGTGCGGCCCTCGGGCGAGCACACCGAGTTCGTCTGGACCGAGCGGCTCCACCTGCCCTTCGGGCTGCTCGGCACCCTGGGCTGGCCGCTGGCCAGGCCGTTCGTCGTCGTCGGGGTGCGGCTCTCGCTGCGCCGGTTCGCCCGCTTCGCCCGCGCGTATCCCGGCTGAGCCGGGTACCCCCGGTCCGTTCCCGGATCGGGACGTCCCCCTGTCACGGATCCGGGCCGCCCACCGGGTCTCCTGACCAGGGGGACGGACGAGGCGGAGGGCGATGAGCGCGGACCGGGACTTCACGGCGTTCGTGGTCGCCCACGAGGCGGCGCTGCTGCGGACCGCCTACCTGCTCACCGGCGACCGCGGGCACGCCGAGGACCTCGTGCAGACCGCGCTCGCCCGGGCCCACCGGCACTGGGCCCGCGTCCAGCGGGCCGACGTGCCGGTCGCCTACGTGCGCCGGCTGCTGCTCAACTGCCACCTGAGCTGGCGACGGCGGCTGTGGCACGGCGAGCAGGTCCTCGAGACGCTGCCCGAGCGGCCCGGCGGGGACTGGCAGGACGCCTACGCCCTCGCCGACGAGCTGCGCCGGGCCCTCGCCCTGCTGTCGCCGCGGGCCCGCGCGGTCCTCGTCCTGCGCTTCTACGAGGACCTCACCGAGACCGAGACCGCCCGCGTGCTCGGCTGCTCGACCAGCACCGTCCGCACCCACACCGCCCGCGGCCTGTCCGCCGTACGCCGGGCGCTGGATCCCGAACCCACCCCGCTGACCGACCGGAGGCCGTCGTGACCGACTCCGACCTCGACGTCCGCGACGCCCTGCAGCGGCTGGCCGCCGGGGCCGGCCGGCCGCGCGGGGAGGACACCGCCGCGGCCGCGATCGCGCTGTCCCGGCGGCAGCGGCGCAGCCGTGCCGCGTGGGCCGGCGGGCTGCTTGCCGCGGCCGTGCTCGCCGGAGCCGTGCCGGCGCTGCTGCCCGACGCCGGACCCGCGGCGGGTGAGGCCGCGACCGGGAGCACCGGGCAGGCGGAGGACGCCGGGGCGGGCCTGTACGACCTCCCCGCCCGCGGCTCGCTGGCCGGCGACGGCGACTTCGTCGCCGGGGTGGCCGCGCTCGAGTGGTCGGCGCCGCTGGGCGTCGAGGGCGCGGTGCTGAGCCCGCCGGCGTCGACCCGGCGGGTGCTCTTCGCCGGCGACCTGCCCGGCGGACGGCGCTGGGCGCTGGTCATGGGCGAGGACCGGGGCCAGCTCCTGTACGCCTGGTTCGGTGGCCCGGCCGGCGCGGCCCCGGCCGAGCTCGCGCTCCTGGCGCCTCCCGAGCGGGGCGGGCAGGACCAGCCGATGGCCCTGCTCGACACCGCCGGCCCCGCGCCGGTGCTGGTGGTCGTGAGCCGCCCCGGTGACACCGCCCGGTACTCGCCGGGCTCGGTGCCCGTGGACGGCGGGGACGTCGAGCGGGCGTGGACCGACCTGACCGGGGCCGACGGCGTCCTCGTCGCCGAGGTGCCCGCGCCGGTGTACCTCGGTGTGGCGGCGGTCGACGTCCGCCGGGACGGGGCGACGCGGGCCACGGTGCGGCCCGTGCCGCTGACGGACGCCTCGGCGCCGCCGCCGGTCGACCCCCGCGCCACCGTGGCCGCCGTGCTCGCCACCACCGACCCGGAGGTGCGCGAGCGCCTGGCCGCATGCCTGCTGCCGCAGGGCTTCGTCCTCACCGTCCGCCCCGACGGCGGGTACGAGTACGGCTACCCGGTGGTCGAGGGCGGGGCCGGCGACGAGGAGGTGGCGGTCGCGCACGCCGCCTACGACGCCGTGCTCGCCGCCTGCGCCCAGCAGGTGACCGGCGGGCCGGAGGTCCCGGACTGAGGCGCCGGACCGCTACGCGGGCCGGGCCGCCGCCCGCACGGCGTCCCGGCTGACGTACCAGCGGCGCCACAGCAGCGCGGCGGTGACCAGGGTCAGCACGGTGCCGCCGTCGTACATCAGCCGCGCGCCGGCCTCGGCGCCGACCGTGCCCGCCGGCGGGTACGCGTAGAGCGCCTTCGCCAGGACGTCGTGGGCGGCCGCGCCGCCGGCCAGCGCGACGGCGCGCACGGCCACCGGGCGGCGGTGCGGCGCGGGGTCGACGGCCAGCACGGAGGCGGTGGCGAGGTACCCGCCGACCAGCAGGTGCGCCCACACCAGGGCGGTCAGCGCCGGACGTCCGGCGAGGGCGGTGTGCAGGCCGGTGCCGTAGAGCAGCCACAGCCCCGCGGCGTTGAGCGGGACGGCGACCAGCGGGTCGGCCAGCCGGCGCGCCGGCGGGGTGCGCAGCAGCCGGGACAGCCGGCGGGCGCCTGCCGGGGGCAGTGCGCGCAGCGCCAGGGTGACCGGGGCGGCGAGCACCAGCAGCAGCGGCGCGACCATGCCCAGCAGCAGGTGCCCGGCCATGTGCGCACGCAGGTCGTGGTGGGCCTGCGCCGGGCCCGCGACGGCGACCCCCGCGGCGGCCAGGGCGAGCAGCCACGCCGCCGTGCGGGCCAGCGGCCAGGGGCTGCGGCAGCGCCAGGTGGCGGCGACGTACCCGGTGCCCGCGGCCAGCAGGACGCCGAGCGCGGCCGCCGTCACGTCGCGGGGACCGGCCGGGCCCGGGCGCGCAGGAGCAGGGCGACCCCGGCGGCCAGCAGCAGCACGCCGGGCACGATCCAGCCGACGTCGTAGCCGGTGAGGTCGACGCCGTAGCGGACCTGGTGCAGCCGCAGCAGCTTGTGGTGCACGAGGCCGTCCCACACCTGGAAGGCGCCCACCCCGGTGAGGACGGCGCCCCACCACAGCACGGGGACGAACCGGCCGCGGCGCCGCGAGTCGGCCAGCAGCGCCATGCCCGCCACGGCCGCGGAGAAGGTGCCGGCGTGCAGCAGGCCGTCGGAGACCAGCCCGGCCGCGCCGCTGGCCCGGTCGTAGAAGTGGTGCCAGTGCAGCAGCTGGTGGAACACGATCTCGTCGACCGCTCCCGCCGTGCCCAGGCCCAGCAGCAGGCCGGAGACCAGCAGCCGCCGCCGGGCCGGGGGGCGCGCGTGTGCCTCGGCCACCGGGGAGTCCTCCCGTCGTCGCTGTCCCCGGTCGCTGCCCGTCGACGTCGGGTCGGAAACCGGTCAGCGGCGGCCGGCGGCGACGAAGGCCAGCGCCTCGCGGGCCAGGGGCAGGTCGCCCGCGGCGTGGTCGCCGAGGGCGACCCACTCGCGCATCGGCTGTCCCCGGCCGTTGGGGAAGGGGCTGCCCGCGCCGTCGACTACCATCGCGACGACCGCCCCGCCGACCTCCAGCGCCGTGGAGCCGAACCGGCATCCACCGGGCTGCGGCGGCGTGACGCCCGGCTCGCCGGCGAGGGCGTCGACCAGGGTGGCGAGGCGGTAGTCGGCGGTCACGGCGAGGAGTGCAGCGGAGCCGGTCCGCTCTCCGCAGGACCCTCCGCCCGCCCGGCCCGCGGGGTCCTAGCGGTCCGCGGCGAGGCGGACGCCGAAGGCCAGCAGGGCACAGCCGGTGAACGCGTCGAGGGCACGGCGGACCGGGCGGCGGGCGAGCACCCGCCGCGCCCGGTGCAGGACCGCGACCAGCAGGAGCAGGTACCCGAGCCCGACCACCGCGTGGGTGAGCGCGTAGGCCAGGAGCACGGGGACGGCGGTGCCCGGCCCGAGGAACTGCGGCAGCACGGCGAGGTAGAACGCCAGCACCTTCGGGTTGGTGATGTTGGAGAGGAAGCCCTGACGCAGGCCGGCCCGGGCACGCGGTCCCGCCGTCGTCCCGCCGTCGTCGTCGTCGCCGTCGCCGTCGCCGTCGCCGTCGCCGTCGAGGGCGGGGTAGCTGCCGCGGACCGCGGACCGGAACGCCTGCACCGCCAGGAACCCGAGGTAGGCGACCCCGAGCCAGCGGATGGCCTCGAACAGCGGCTCGACGCGGACGACCACCGCCGCCAGCCCGGTCGCGGCCGCCGTCCCCTGGAGGACGTTGGACACGGTGATGCCGACGGCGCTCCAGGCGCCGCGACCGCGCCCGCCGGCCAGGGTGTTGCGGACGACCACGGCGAAGTCGGGTCCGGGGACGAGCACCAGGACGACGGCGAGGACGACGAACGTCCCGTAGCCCGCCCCGTCCACGCCGGTCACGCTAGCCGCCGGCGACCTCCGGCAGCGTCAGGAGCTCGCTGGGCCGGCGCTCCCACTCGTCGAACGGGACGTCGCCCAGGCCGGCGAACAGCGTGGCGCTCCCGGCCTGCAGCGTCTCGGCCGACGACCACACCGAGATGGCGATGACCTGCATCGCGTCCCGGTCGAGGAACGCGCCGATCTCCTCGAGGCCGTCCAGCCCCTCCGCGGCGGCGGTGAGCCGCCGCATGGCGGCGAGCAGGTCGTCGAGGTGCTCGGGGTGCGGGTGGTGGACGACGTGGAGCAGGACGCGGGGCACGAGACCTCCTGGTGGCGGGCGGGATCGCGGGCGCGGCGCCAGGGTGGCCGACGGGCCGGACGCCGGGGCCGTCAGGATGGCCGGGTGCGCGAGCGGGACGGAGGCGGCCGGTGAGCCGTCGCGGATGGGTGCTGTTCCTGGCGATGTCGGTGATCTGGGGCGTGCCCTACCTGCTCATCAAGGTCGCCGTCGAGGAGACCTCGCCGGTGGTCGTCGTCTTCACCCGCTGCGTCGTCGGGGCGGCGCTGCTGCTGCCGTGGACGCTCGCCCGCGGCCAGGTGCGCCCGGCGCTGCGGCACTGGCGGGCGCTGCTGCTGTTCACGGTGCTGGAGATGACCGGGCCGTGGATGCTGCTCTCCTACGCCGAGGACACGCTGTCCAGCTCGCTCACCGGGCTGCTCGTGGCCTCGGTGCCCTTCGTCGCCGCGCTGGCCGCCCGGCTGGTGGGGGACGAGGAGCGGCTGACGCGGGTGCGGCTGGCCGGCATGGGGCTCGGCGTGGTCGGCATCGTGGCGCTGCTCGGGTTCGACGTCGAGGGTGTCGCGCTGCTGCCGGTGCTGGCGGTCGTGCTCGTCGTCATCGGGTACGGCACCGCGCCGCTGGTGGCCAGCCGCGCGCTGGCCGACGTCCCCGGCGTGGCGGTGAGCGCGATCGCGCTGGTGGTCACCGCGCTGGTGTACGCGCCGTTCGCGCTGCCGCGGATCGGCCAGGTGACCGCGGCGCCGGTGCGGGCGCAGGCGTCGCTGGCCGCTCTGGGCGTCGTGTGCACCGCGCTGGCACTGGTGCTGTTCTTCGCGCTCATCCGCGAGGTCGGCCCGCAGCGGGCGCTGGTGATCACCTTCGTCAACCCGGCCGTCGCGGTGCTCGCGGGCGTGCTGCTGCTCGACGAGCCCTTCACCCTGGGCCTGGCCGTGGGGCTGCCCCTGGTGCTGCTCGGCTGCGTGCTGGCGACGCGGCGCAACGCCCCGGCCCCCGCTGTCGTGGACACCGCCATCCCCTGACCCCGCCGCCCGTCCGCGGGAGGCGGGGTGTTCCGGGACGGGACCGGACTCAACATCGCGCCGCGCCGGCCGACTCCTCTCGCGGCACCCCGCCCGACCGGTGCCGAGCGGAGGCGACGGTGGCCCGGCACGAGGACGACGGACCCGGCGGACGGCGACGGCGACGTCCGCGCCCGTGGGCTGTCCGCCTGCTGGCCGGGGTGGTCCTCGGCGTCGTCGCGCTGACCGGCGCCGGCTCCGGCCCGGTCGCGCCGGGCCCGGACCTCGCGCCGGCGAGCTTCGCCGACCCCGTGCCGCCGACCGGGGTCTCCGCCGTGGGCTCCGACCGCACGCTCACCGTGTCCTGGACGGCGTCGACCGAGGGCTTCGTCTCCGGCTACGACGTCTTCCTCGACGACGTCCTCAGGGCCAGCCCCACCGGCACCAGCGCGGTCGTCACCGGTCTGACGAACGGCCACCCGTACCAGGTCACCGTCCGCACGAAGACGTCGTTCCTCGGGTCCTCCGGCGTCGGCACCACCGGGAGCACCCCGGTGACGGGCACCCCGCGCGACTCCGTCGCCCCCGCCGCCCCCACCGGGGTCGTCGCGACCGCCGGCGACCTGCGGGTGGTGGTCACGTGGACGCCGAACAGCGCCGACGCGGACGCCGACGGCTACCGCGTGCTGCGCGACGGCGTCCCGGTGACGGGGCTGCTCGCCGGACGAGCCACGGCTTCCTGGACCGACACCGCGGTGGTCGCCGACCGGACCTACGGCTACACGGTGCAGACGCACGACACCTCGGGCAACCGGTCGGCGAGCTCCGCCCCCGTGGCCTCCGCCCGGCCGTTCGACCTGACGCCGCCGGGGACGCCGACCGGCCTCACCGCCGTCCCCGGCGACGGGCGGGTGGACCTGTCCTGGACGGCGAACCCCGAGCCCGACGTCGCCGTCTACGTCGTGCTGCGCGATGAGGTGGAGGTGGCCCGGGTGGGCGGGACGACGTGGAGCGACACCGGCGTGGTCGACGACACCACCTACGGCTACCGGCTGGTCGCGGTGGACGGGCACGGCAACGCGTCGGATCCCAGCGACCCCGAGGTCACGGCGCGGCCCACGGACACGACCGCGCCGACGACCCCGACCGGGCTGGAGGCGACCCCCGGGGACGGGCAGGTCGACCTCGCGTGGGCGCCGAACCCCGAGCCCGACGTCGCCGTCTACGTCGTGCTGCGCGATGAGGTGGAGGTGGCCCGGGTGGGCGGGACGACGTGGAGCGACACCGGCGTCGTCGACGACACCACCTACGCCTACCGGCTGGTCGCGGTGGACGGGCACGGCAACGCGTCGGACCCCAGCGACCCCGCGGTGCCGGCCACCCCGACTCCCGACCGCGCACCCGCCGCACCCACGGGTGTCACCGCGGTCGCCGGGGACGGCCGGGCCACGGTGCGGTGGGACGCCGTCCCGGAGCCCGACGTCACCGGGTACCGCGTGCTCGCCGAGGACGGCGGCGTCCTCGCCACGGTCGCCGCACCGGTCACGCAGGCGACCGTGCCCGGGCTGGTCAACGGCACCGAGCACCGCCTCCGGGTGGTGGCCGTCGACGCCGCCGGGCAGGTCTCGGCGCCCTCCGCCGAGGTCGCCGTCGTCCCGGTGGCCGCGCGGGTGCCCGCGGAGGGCGCCGGGCAGAGCGGCGGGGTCGCCGCCGGCGCGGACGGCCGGTTCGTCGTCATCGGCACGTCGGCCCGCTGGGAGGCGGCCGACACGAACACCGCCTACGAGCTGTACCTGCTCGACCGGTCCGCCGGCACAGCACGGCGCATCGCGCCGCTGCCGGCGTCGGCCACGGGCAGCGGCGACCCGACCAACGCCGCGGCGCCGGCGGTCAGCGACGACGGCCGCTTCGTCGCCCTCGCCACGTCCGCGGCGCTGGTCACGAGCGACACCAACCGCCTCCCCGACGTCTACCGGCTCGACACCCGCACCGGCACCTGGGAGCTGGTCAGCGTGCCGGCGGGCGGCCGGGTGCACGCCTCGGTCGCGGGCACCGTCCTGCAGGGCGGCGCGGCCGTGCACGCGACGAGCCCGACGGTGGTCGCCTCCGGCGACGGCGACCTGGTGCTCTTCTACTCGGCCCGCCCCGACCTGGTGCCCGGTGACACCAACGGTGCCGTCGACGTGTTCGCCAAGCGCGTGTCGACCGGCGCGGTCACCCGGGTCTCGACCTCGACGGCCGGCGGGGAGCTCGGGCGCACCGCCACCGGTCCCGCCCTCGCCGTCACCCCCGACGGCCGGTTCGCGCTCTTCCCGGCGGCCGCGACCAACGGCCCGGTCGTCCTGTACCGCAAGACGCTGTCGGGAGCGGGCGCCGGGCAGGCCGTCGTCGTCTCGTCGGTCGTCGCGGGCGGCCGGACGACGGAGTACGGCGTGTACCGCGACGCCGGGGACGTCGCCATCAGCGACGACGGCCGCTACGTCGCCCTCGTGACCGCCGCGAAGGTGACCACGCCGACGCCGACCGCCGCGTGGTCGACCGGCCTGGCGTACCGCGTGGACACCGCCACCGGCGCCGTCGTCGCGATGGGCAGTGGGCAGACGACGGTGTGGGAGCACCGGGTCGAGCTCGACCCGACCGGCCGGTACGGCTTCTACGCCACCGCCGCGGCCGCCCTGCCGGCCGACGGCAACGGCCACACCGACCACTACCGCCGCGACGTCGGCGGCGGTGGGCTGACCCTGGTCACCGCCGACGCCGGTGGCCGCGCGACGACCGGCCCCACCGGCGCGGTCACGGCTGCCGAGTACGGCCGGCTGACGGCCGTGGACGGCGACCGCGTGCTGGTGACGACGTCGCAGGCGCTGACGGCGACCGACACCAACCGGCTGCGCGACCTCTACGCCAAGGACCTCACCGACGGGACGGTGTCGGTGCCGCGCGGCTGACCCGGCGCCGGTCGCGCAGCACCGCGACGGCCGCCCCGACGAGCGCCGCGGGGCGGGGTCCGCGGTCGCGAGCCGGTCGTCGCCGCTCACGCCGGGCGCACCCGGGGCAGCCACTCGGTCCGCCTGACGCCCGGCCGGCTCGGCGCGACCAGCCACACCGGGTACCCGTGGCCGGGCGGGAGCGGCTGCCCGGCCAGCGCCAGCAGGGTCCGCGGGTCGGCGGCGTGCGGCCCGCCCGGGTCACCGGCAGGTCGGCGCGGCCGCGCCGAGCGCGGCGGCGACCTCGGCGACCACCCGGGCGGTGCGGGTGCCGGGCGCGCAGGCGTCGGCCACCGACAGCGCGTCGGGGAAGTGGTCGATGTCGGCCAGCTCCGGCAGGTCGAGCACGGTGAGCCCGGCGTCCTCGAGCGCCGCGTGGGTGCGCTCGCCGGTGTCCGCGCGCGACATGGGCACGTCCGGGAGCACACCGGCCGCGGCGGCGCAGTGCAGGCCGAGCGCCCACCAGCCCCCGTCGGGGGCGGTGCCGAGGACCGCCGTCCCCCGGTCGCCCGTCAGCAGCCGGTCCAGGCACGCGGCCAGCAGCGCCGGTGTCACCTGCGGGGTGTCCATGCCGATCAGCAGGGTGGGCAGGCTGCCGACGGGTCCCATCGCGTCGGCGAACGCGGCCGCCAGCCGGGTGCCGAGGTCGCCGTCGACCTGGGGGACGACCGTGCAGCCGGACAGGTCCAGGTCACCGGGCGCGCCGTCGAGGGCCACCACCCGGCGGGCCACCGGTGTGGCGCGGACCGCGTCGAGGGTGTCGGAGACCGCGGCTGCCGCGATCGCCGCGGCCTGGCCGGGCGTGCACGGCGGGGTGAGACGGGTCTTGCTGCGCCCGGGGACCGGGGCCCTGGTGACGACGAGCAGCTGGGCGGCGAGGGCGGCGCTCACCGCGTCAGCACCGCGCGCATGTCGCGGATCGTGCGGACGGTGCCCAGGACGGTCCCGGTGACCTTCGAGCGGGTGCCCCCGGCCCGGACGGCGTAGTCGACGTCGACCTCGCGGACCCGCCACCCGGCGTCGGCGGCGCTGGTGACCATCTCCAGCGGGTAGCCGAACCGGCGGTCGGTGAGCCCCAGCCCGAGCAGCGCCTCGCGCCGGCCCGCGCGCATGGGGCCGAGGTCGTGCAGCCGCAGGCCGGTGCGCCGGCGCAGCACCATCGACAGGGCGGTGTTGGCCACCCGGGCGTGCGGCGGCCACGCGGCGCGGGCGGTGGGCCGGCGGCGGCCGAGCACGAGATCGGCGTCCCCGGCGAGCACGGGGTCGGCCACCCGGGGCAGCTGGGCGGGGTCCATGGAGCCGTCGGCGTCGCAGAAGCAGACGACGTCGGCGGTGGCGGCCTCCAGGCCGGCGTGCGCGGCGGCGCCGAAGCCCCGCTGCGGCACGTGCACGACCGCGGCCCCGAGGTCGGCGGCGATCCGGGGCGAGCCGTCGGTGGAGCCGTTGTCGGCGACGATCGCGGTGTAGCCGGCCGGCAGCCGGCCGAGGACCCAGGGGAGTGCGCCGGCCTCGTCGAGGCAGGGCAGGACGACGTCGGGCACCTGCGGACCGTAGCCGTGGAGAGGGGGACACCGCCCGGCGTCCGTGGGAGGTGACCGGTCCGGACGGCCCGTTCCCGCTGCCGGGCGCGCGGTCCGCCCCCCGCCTAGCCTCGGCGCCGGTGAGCACCGTGCGCGCGGACCGGGACGCCCCGGCGTCGTCGGCCGACCGCGCCGTCCCCCCGTGGGTGCCCGGGTCCGCCGTCGTCCTGGCCGCGCTCGCCGTCCTCGGCGTCGGCCTCGTCGGCCACCGGCTGGCCGAGGGCGGCACGGTGCTGCACCTGCTCGGCGGGCACGTGCTGCGCGGCGGGTTCGACGTCGTCCTCACGCCGCGGGTGCTGCTGCCGGTCGCCGTGGCCGCCGCCGGCGTCCTCTGGGGGCCGGCACTGGCCGCCCGGCTGGGCTGGGGGGCGCTGCTCGCCGGGTCGGCCGGCGCCACGGCGCTGTGGGCGGTCGCGCTCGCGCTGTCCAGCGGCTGGGAACGGCTGCCCGAGCCGCTGGCCGGCCGCTTCGAGTACCCGGAGGACGTGCCCCGGGTCGGCGACCTCGGCACCTTCCTGCCGACCTTCACGCAGCACGTGCCCGCCGACTGCGCCGACCCGTGGACGACGCACGTCTCCGGTCACCCGCCCGGTGCGCTGCTGGCCTTCGTGCTGCTCGACCGCCTCGGGCTGCCGGGCCTCGGGTGGGCGGCCGCGCTGTGCGTCGCGGGCGGGGCGCTCGCGGTGCCCGCGGTCCTGGTGACCCTGCGGGCGGTCACCGGCGGCGAGACCGTGCCGCGGGTGGTGGCGCCGTTCGCCGTCCTCGCGCCCACGGCGCTGTGGGTGGCCACCAGCGCCGACGCGCTGTTCGCCGGCGTGTTCGCGTGGGGCGTGGCCCTGCTGGCGCTCGCGGCGGCGCGGACCCCGGGCCGGGGCGCCGACGCCCTCGCGGGGACCGGCGGGCTGGTGCTCGGGACGGCGCTGTTCCTCTCCTTCGGGCTGACCTCGCTGGGCCTGCTGGCGCTCACCGTCGTCCTCGTGCACGCCCGGCGGCTCGGACCCGTCCGCACCGTGCGGCTGCTGGCGGTCGCCGCGGCCGGGGTGCTCGCCGTCGTCGGGCTGTTCCAGGTCGGCGGGTACTCCTGGTTCGAGGGGCTGGTCGCGGCGGCCGAACGCACCCGGTCGGGCCCGTCCTACGCCGACCGGCCGCTGCCGTACTTCCTCGTCGCCAACCTCGCGGCCGCGGCCGTCGCCGTGGGGCCGGCCGCGGTGGCCGGGCTGGCCTGCCTGCGCCGCGGCCGGGTCGCGGCCGTCTGCGCCGCGGTGCTCGGCGCCGTGCTGGTCAGCGACCTCACCGGCCTGGTGCGCGGGGAGGTCGAGCGCATCTGGCTGCCGTTCACCGTGTGGCTGCTCGCCGCGACCGCGGCGCTGCCCGCCCGGCAGCGCCGCGGCTGGCTGGCCGCCTCCGCGGTCCTCGCGGTCGCGGTCGAGGTGGCCGTCCGCCTCGAGTGGTGACGTGGGGTGGTCCGCCTCGAGTGGTGGGTCAGCGCGGCGCCGGCCGGAGCGGTGCGGTGGCGAACTCGCGGACGCCGTCGGGGAGGTCCACCGCGGCCCGGAAGCCGAGCTCCGCGGCCGCCCGCGCCGGGCTGGCCACCACGTGCCGGACGTCGCCGAGCCGGTACTCGCCGGTGACCTCGGGCGCGGGTCCGCCCATCGCGCCGGCCAGCGCCCGGGCCATGTCGCCGACGGTGTGCGGCGTGCCCGACGCGACGTTGTAGGCCCGCAGCGCCGACTCCGGCGGGGTCGCCCCCAGCGCGGCGAGGTTGGCCGCGGCGACGTCGCGCACGTGCACGAAGTCGCGCTGCTGGCCGCCGTCCTCGAACACCCGCGGCGCGCGCCCGGCCTCCAGCGCGCTCCGGAAGACGGCCGCGACCCCGGCGTAGGGGGTGTCGCGCGGCATGTGCGGGCCGTAGACGTTGTGGTAGCGCAGCGAGACCGCGCCGCCGCCGGTCGCGCCGGCCCAGGCGGCCGCGAGGTGCTCCTGCGCGAGCTTCGTGGCGGCGTAGGCGTTGCGCGGGTCGGGCGGGGTGTCCTCGCCCACCTGCCCCCAGGCCAGCTGCCGGCCGCAGCGCGGGCAGGGCGGCTCGAACCGGCCGGCGTCGAGGTCGGCCCGGCGGCGCGGTGCGGCCGGCACGCGCCCGTGCTCGGGGCACTCGTAGCGGCCCTCGCCGTACACGACCATCGACCCGGCCAGCACCAGCCGGCCGATCCCGGCCGAGGCCATCGCGGCGAGCAGGACGGCGGTGCCGAGGTCGTTGATGCCGGCGTACGCGGGCATGTCCTGCACGTCGACGCCGAGGCCGACCATCGCCGCCTGGTGGCAGACGGCGTCGACGCCGTCCAGCGCCCGGTCGACGGCGCCGCGGTCGCGGACGTCGCCCACCACCAGCTCCACGCCCTCGGCCCGCGGCGGCCCGTCGGGGTAGGGCGGGTGGACGGCGGGCAGCAGCGCGTCGAGCACCCGCACCTCGTGGCCGGCGTCCCGGAAGGCGACGGCGACGTGCGAGCCGATGAAGCCCGCTCCGCCGGTGACCAGGACGCGCACGGACGGCGACGCTACGTCCCGTCCGCGGCGGCCGCCCGGCGACGTCGGTGCCCGCCGCTAGCGTCGGCACCGTGGATCCCGCCGGCCGCGTGCGCTGCGCCTGGGGCGACAGCGCCCCCGAGTACGTCCGCTACCACGACGAGGAGTGGGGCACGCCGCTGCACGGCGACGACGCCCTGTTCGAGCGGCTCTGCCTCGAGGCGTTCCAGTCGGGCCTGTCGTGGATCACCATCCTGCGCAAGCGGCCGGCGTTCCGCGCCGCCTTCGCGGGCTTCTCGATCGACGCGGTCGCGGAGTTCACCGCCGACGACGAGGCCCGGCTGCTGGCCGACGCCGGCATCGTCCGCAACCGCGCGAAGATCACCGCCGCCGTCCGCAACGCCCGCGCCGCCCAGCAGGTCCCGGAGGGCCTGTCGGAGCTGCTGTGGTCCTTCGCGCCGTCCGGGCCCCGCCCGCGGCCGGCCACGCTGGCCGACGTCCCGGCCACCAGTCCGGAGTCGGCGGCGATGGCGAAGGAGCTCAAGCGGCGCGGCTTCGCGTTCGTCGGACCGACCACCGCCTACGCGCTCATGCAGGCCACGGGCATGGTCGACGACCACGTGAGCACCTGCTTCCGGGCCACCCCCTAGGGGGCCCAGGTTGGTTCCCCGGCGGGGATACGGGATCATTGCTGCGGAGCTCACTGCACGAAGGACAGCCACACCGCACCTCCAGAGGGTCGCGGGTGGCCGGCGAAGGAGGCACGCATGGCGGCCATGAAGCCGCGCACGGGTGAAGGTCCCCTGGAGGTCACCAAGGAGGGGCGCGGCCTGGTCATGCGGGTGCCGCTCGAAGGCGGCGGTCGCCTGGTGGTCGAGCTGTCGCCCGACGAGGCCGCGGCGCTCTCCGAGGCCCTGAAGGGCGCGACCAGCTGAACGCCTCCGCGAGCCTGCCCTCGGGCAGCCCCGCGCAGGACGACGCGGCCCCGGCCGCCGGCGACACGCCGGCGACCGGGGCCGCCCCCTTGCCGCGGGTCGACCTGCTCACCACCCTGCCCCCGCTCGGGGAGGACGACGTCCTGGCCGTCCCGGTCGGCACCGGCGGCACGCTCCCCGCCTGGCTGACCTTCCCGGCGCCCGGCACCGACCCGCCGGTACCGGCCGAGCTGCTCGCCGGCGCCCTGCGCGACACCGGCAACACCGGCAAGACCGGTGCCGTCACCAACCTGCCCGTGCCCGGCCGCCGCCCGCGCAGCGTCGTCGCCGTCGGCCTGGGCGACGGGACCCTCCCGGACCTGCGGTCCTACGTCGCCACCGCCGTCCGCCGGGCGCAGACGCTCGCCGAGTCCGGGGCCACCCGGCTGGTGCTGCCCGTCGACGGCGAGGCCGCGCCCGCCGGCGCCGACGAGGTGCGCGCCGCCGTGGAGGCCGCGCTGCTGGCCGGCTACCGCTTCCGCGAGACCTCCACGCCGCACCCGGCGCGGCTGGCCACGGTCACCGTCGTCGCCACCGACGGCGCCGACCCGGCCGTGGGAGCCGCCGCCCGCGCCGGCGAGGTCACCGGCGCGGCCGTCGCCTGGGCGCGCGACCTGGTCAACACCCCGAGCAACACCAAGGACCCGGCGTGGCTGGCCGGGCAGGCCGTGCAGCGGCTGGCCGGGCTGCCGCACGTCACCGTCACCGTGCTCGGCCCCGAGGAGCTCGCCGACGGCGGCTTCGGCGGCGTGCTCGCCGTGGGCGGCGGCTCGGCGTCCCCGCCGCGGGTGGTCGTCGCCGCCTACCAGCCGCCCGGTGCCGGCCCGGCCCGGCCGGTGCTCGTGGGCAAGGGCATCACGTTCGACACCGGCGGCCTCTCGATCAAGCCCACCGCCGGCATGCGCGAGATGAAGACGGACATGGCCGGCGGGGCCGCGGTGCTCGCCGCCGTCGACGCCGCGGCCCGGCTCGAGCTCCCGGTCGCGGTGGCCGCCGTCGTCCCGGCCGCGGAGAACGCGGTGTCGGGGTCGTCGTACCGGCCCGCCGACGTCGTCCGGCACGTCGGCGGGCGCACCACCGAGGTGCAGAACACCGACGCGGAGGGCCGCATGGTGCTCGCCGACGGCCTGGCGTGGGCGCGACTGGAGCTGGGCGCCACGGTGCTGGTCGACGTGGCCACGCTGACCGGCGCGATGAAGGTCGCGCTCGGCACGCGGACGGCGGGGCTGTACGCCACCACCGACGGGCTGGCCACCGCGCTGTCCACCGCGGCCCTGCACGCCGGCGAGCGGCTGTGGCGGATGCCGCTGGCCGAGGAGTACGCCGACCTGCTCGACAGCGCCGTCGCCGACGCCAACAACGCCCCGGGCAACCCCGGCGGCACCACCGCCGCGCTGTTCCTGCGGCCCTTCGCCGGCGACCTGCCCTGGGCGCACCTGGACGTGGCCGGCCCGGCGCGGGCCGGCTCCGACGACGCCGAGGTGGTCAAGGGCGGTACCGGCTTCGGCGCCCGCACGCTGCTGCGCTGGCTGGAGGCCGGTGCACCGGTCGACCCGCCGCCCACCACCATCGACTGAGGAGCCCCGTGAGCAGCGACGACACCGGCGTCGTCTTCCCCGCCGGCCCCGACGGGCGGCGCAGCACCGCGGCGCTCGGGCGGGCGGTGGTGGCCGACGCGCTGCGCCCGGTCGACCCGGTCGGCGCCCGCGCGGCCGAGCAGGAGACCAACTGGCGGGCCGGGTACCTCGTGCACTTCCGCCGACTGGTCGAGGCGGGGCTGGCCTCCCCGGAGGCGGCGCTGACCGTCGCCGGCGCCGGGCTCGACGCCGTCTCCGGCCGGCTCCGGGTGGCCGGCGACGAGGGTGAGCGGCCCCTGGGCGCGCTGCTCACCGCACCCGCGGCGCGGTCGCTGGGGACGCGCGAGGTGTCCGGGCAGGCCGAGCCCGAGCGCGAGTTCACGCTGCCCTTCTCCGGCCGGCGGCTGCGCGGGGACGACCTGCTGCGGCGGCTGGACACCTGGGTCGAGGGCGGCGTCATGGAGCCCTCGGCGGCCGAGGCGGTGCGCACCGTGGTCGCGCACCCGGAGTGGCTGGCGCTGCCCGGGCGCACGGTGGCGGTGCTCGGTGCCGGGGCGGAGATGGGGCCGCTGACCGCGCTGCTGCGCTGGGGCGCCACCGTGGCCGGCGTCGACCTGCCGCGGCCGGACCTGTGGCGTCGGGTCCTCGACACCGCCCGCCGCGGCGCCGGCACGCTGCTGGTGCCGACCGGGGGCGACGCGGAGCTCCCTGCCGCCGCGGGGGCCGACCTGGTGCGCGAGGTGCCCGCCGTCAGCGACTGGCTGACCGGGCTGCCCGGCGAGCTGGTCCTCGGGAACTACGTCTACGCCGACGGCGCCACCAACGTGCGGGTGTCGGCCGCCGTCGACGCGCTCACCCAGCGCCTGCAGACCGCCCGGTCGCAGACGGCGCTGGCCTTCCTCGCCACCCCCACCGACGTCTTCGCCGTCCCGGGGGAGGCCGTCGCGCAGTCGGTGCGCAACTACGCGGGCCGGTCGCGGTTCGGCAAGCTGGTCGGCCGTCCGCTGCGGACCCTCTCGGCCGGGCGGCTGCTCCAGCGGGCCTACGTGCCCGGCGCCGACCCCGGCATCAGCGACGACCTGGTCGCCCAGCAGGGGCCGAACTACGCGCTGGCCAAGCGGCTGCAGCGGTGGCGGGCGACGGTGGCGCGGGCGGCCGGGACCACGGTGTCGATGAACGTGGCGCCGCCCACCCGCACCCGCTCGGTGGTGAAGAACCGCGCGCTGGCCGCCGCGTACGCCGGGGCGCACCGCTTCGGCGTCGAGGTGTTCGAGCCGGCGACGTCGAACGTGCTCATGGCCGCGCTGCTGGTGCACGACCTGCACACCGGCGGCGGGCCGCGGCACGAGCACCCGTGGCAGGACGAGGCGCACGCCGCCGTCCACGGCGGGCTGTGGCGCACGGCCTACGCCCCGCGCAGCGCGCTGGGGCTGGCCGCGGTGCTGGGCCTGGGGGCGGCGCGGGGCTGAGGCGTCCCGCGTCGGCGGCGTCGGTCAGCGGGTCGGGGTGGCGAACCAGCGGCCGTCGCGGGTCCACCGTTCGGTGAGGGACAGTCCGGCACCGGCGGCCGGGGTACCCACCCCGTCCCAGCCGACGTTGCCGTCGGCCAGGCGGATGGCTGCGACCCCGGCGTCCTGGGTGAGCCGGACGGCGGCCGGGGACACGTCGAGGCCCAGCGCCTGCCGGCCCGGTGGGTGAGCTCGGCGACCAGCCGGCCGGGGCCGCAGCCGACGTCGATGACCGTGCCGTGCGCCCGGTCCAGCAGGTCGCGGTCGACGGGGTCCACGGTGTCGCACCACCGGCCGACGTCCCCCGCGAGCCGATGCCGCCGGCCGTCCTCGTAGCGGGTCCAGCGGTCGCCGTTCCCGCTGCGGTCCTGCCCGCTGTCGTCCAGCGCGGCGGCGTGGACGTCGGCCGTGCGGGTGCGGACGCGGCCGTCCAGCGAGTCCACGACGGTGCCGCGCCCCGACCCTCCGGTCCACCGATCGGGGACGGGGAGGGAGTCACCCTGGTGTTCACGCCCGGCGGGCCCGCCGGTTCGTCCGGCGTTCCCGTTCACTCGCCGACGGCGCCGTCGACCGCCTCTCGCAGGAGGTCGGCGTGTCCGTTGTGCCGGGCGGTCTCCTCGAGCAGGTGCAGCAGCATCCACCGCAGGCTGAAGCGGTTGCCGTTGCGCAGCGACCCGGCCGACAGCGCGTCGAGGTCGCTGGTGGCCGCGACCACCTCCCGCGTGCGCCGGCAGGCCTCCTCGTAGCGGCGGCGCAGCTCGTCGGGCTCGAGGTCGACGGCGACGTGCCACTCCCGGTCCCGGTCGGCCGACCAGTCCATGCCCGGCCACGGGTCGGGCAGCGGCTGCCCCGAGAACTCCTCCACCGACCAGGACTCCTCGACGTGGGCCAGGTGGTACAGCAGCCCGGCGAGCGTCATCGACGACGGCGCGTGCTGCCGTGCCAGCTGTTCGCGGGTCAGCCCCTCCGTCTTCAGCAGCAGCGTCGCGCGCTGGTGGTCGAGGAAGCCGGTCAGCTGGGCGGTCTCGGAGGCGGACTCCGGCGGATCGGTGCGCACCGGCCGACCCTCGCACGCGGCGCTGACACGGGCGGGCCGGCTCGGGCGGCCGCGGGGTCACCGCGGTGAGCCGCCGCTGGGGCGCTGACCCGCCGCCGCGCCATCTGCAGTAGCGCCTCTTGCGCAAGAAGAGCGTGGTCAGGGGTGGGTTCACGGGTCCGGAAG
>NZ_JBFNXQ010000129.1:0-12480 GCF_041018925.1 Geodermatophilus maliterrae | reverse complement strand
CCCGCAGCACCGCGAGGTAGCCGACCAGCGCGACGTCGAGCAGCCCCTGCAGCAGCCACAGCCAGGGCGACACGGCCAGCGCCCCGACCAGCGCGAGCACCGTCAGCGCCAGCAGCCCGGCCAGCGTGCGGCGGCGGACGGCGTGCACGTCGACCCTCAGCTCGCCGGTCCGGCGCAGCGTGTCGCGGTCCACCGACACCCGCTCGGTCGCCGCGGAGCGGACCGGGTCCCCGGCCCGCCGGCGCTGCAGCGTCCGGCCCTGACCGACCCCGGCACGGGTCGACGAGGTGTCGCGGGTCACCACCATGGGCACCAGCACCACGAACCACAGCACGACCAGAGCGGCGAGCAGCACGCCTGACCCCATCGAGAACACCACCCGTCACACGAGTCACTTGCCGCGGCAGGTTATGCAGGTCGCCCCCCCGGAAGAGGGAGGCGCGCGGGCGTGTCGCCGGAGTGTTGTGTGACCGGAGTGGTGACCGCGGCGGCGTGTCGGCACGGAGCCGGTCGGGCACCGAGGGTCAGCGTGCTAGTGCCGGGGCGTCAGCGCGGCGCGCGGGACAGCCAGTGGCGGAGCACGCCGCCCGGGAGGTCCTCGGCGAGCAGGGCGTAGGTCAGGTGGTCCCGCCAGTCGCCGTCGATGTCGAGGTAGCGCCGCAGCAGCCCCTCGCGCCGGAACCCGAGCCGCTCGACCAGCCGCTGGCTGGGCAGGTTCTCCGGGCGGATGTCGGCCTGCAGCCGGTGCAGCCCGCCGGGGCCGAACGCGTGGTCGCACACCAGCGCCACCGCCAGCGAGGCCATCCCCCGGCCGGCCGCCGCGCGGTCGACCCAGTACCCCAGCGACCCCGACCGCAGGGCGCCCCGCACTATGTTGTCCACGGTGACCTGCCCGGCCAGCCGGCCCTCGACCCGGACGGCGAAGGGCAGCGACGTGCCGGCCCGCGCCCGCCGCGTCAGCGACCGGCGCATCGCGCGGTAGGCCGCCGGTGTGTGCCGCACCGACCAGGCGACGGCGGCCGAGGGCTCCCACGGCCGCAGCCACGACTCGTTGGCCAGCCGCAGCCGGCTCCACTCGGCGGCGTCGCCCCGGCGCAGCGGGTGCAGCTCGACCGGCCCGTGCACCAGGGTCGCCGGCCAGCCGGGGTGCTGCAGCGGGTCGAGGTCCAGCTCAGCCGCCCAGCAGCAGCGGCATGACCGTCACCAACCCGCCCTCGGCGACCTCGGTGACGTCCTCGTCGACCACGATCAGGCAGTTGGCCCGCGCCATGCGGGCGAGCATCGCCTCGTCGCCGTCGCCGAGCGGCTCGACGACGTAGCCGCCGTCGGGGTGGCGCATGACCTGCCCGTGCAGGTACTGGCGGTAGCCCAGCGGCGAGACCAGCCGCTCGGCGGCGATGGCCTGCACCGTGCGGCGGAACAGCTGGCGCTTGCCGAGCATCGAGCGGATCGCCGGGCGGACGAAGACCTCGAAGGACACCAGGGCGGCCACCGGCTCGCCGGGCACGCAGATCACCGGCACCCCGTCGCGGCCCAGCCGGCCGAAGCCCTGCACCGGGCCGGGGTGCATCGTGACCTGCCGGAAGCGCATGGGCCCGAGCTCGGCGAGCACCTCCTGCACGAGGTCACCCTCGGTGGTGTGCGTGCCGGCGATGAGCACCAGGTCGCTGCGCAGGAGCTGGCTCTCCAGCACCTCGGTCAGGCGCCGCCGCTCGGTGGGAAGGATCCCCCAGCGGTAGGCCGAGGCGCCGGCGTCACGGGCGGCTGCGGCCAGCGCGTAGGTGTTGACGTCGACCACCTGGCCCGGCGTCGGGGTGGCGGTGATGTCGACCAGCTCGCTGCCGGCGGACAGGACGGCGACCCGCGGCCGCGGCCGCACCTGCACCCGGTCGCGGCCCACGGCGGCCAGCAGGCTGATCTGCGCGGGGCCGATCGGCGTCCCGACGTGCACGGCGGCGGTGCCGGGCGAGACGTCGTCGCCGGTGCGGCGGACCCAGCTGCCCACCTCCGGCCCGGCGTGCACCTGCACCCGCACCACGCCCCCGTCGGTCCACACGGCCGGGACGACGACGTCGGCGCCGGTCGGCAACATGGCCCCGGCGGTCACCTTGTGCGCTTGGCCGGGGGTCAGCGCGCTCGGGCCGGCCGCACCGGCCACGGTCTCGCCGACGACGGCCAGCTCGACCGGCGCGTCCGGCATCGCACCGGCGACGTCCTCGGCGCGGACGGCGTAGCCGTCGAGGACGGCCTGGTCGAAGGAGGGCAGCGCGCGGGCGCTGACCACCTCCTCGGCGCACAGCAGGCCCTGCGCGTCGAGGACGGCGAGCTCGATCGGCTCCGGCTGCGGGACGGCGGAGAGGATCTCGTCGAGGTGGGCCTCCACCGTGCGCAGCAGCGGTGTCTCGGGCTCGGGCGGGCGCGGCGGCGGCACCTGCCCGGGGTCGATCTGGGTGGTCGCGTGCACGCTCGGCACCGGCGACGTCGGGGGGTCGACGGTGGCGCCGCTGCGCAGGTCGAGCGCCGTCGTGTCGCGGGCCGCCACCCGCGCCCGCCCCGTGCTGTGCTCGGTCATCCCCGGGATCGTCCCCCCTGCGGGGGCCGGGTCAGGCCTGCGACGCGCCCTCGGCGGGCAGGTCGGCCACGAACTCGGTCAGCCACGAGCGCAGCGCCGGACCGAGGTCCTCGCGCTCGGAGGCCAGCCGGATGACGGCCTTGAGGTAGTCGAGCTTGTCGCCGGTGTCGTAGCGGCGGCCGCCGAAGACGACACCGTGCACCGGCTGCCCGCGCTCGACCAGCGTGGCCAGCGCGTCGGTCAGCTGGATCTCCCCGCCGCGGCCGGGCGCGGTCTCGCGCAGCACGCCGAACACCTCGGGCGCCAGCACGTAGCGGCCGATGATCGCCAGGCTGCTCGGCGCCTCGTCCACCGGCGGCTTCTCCACCAGCCCGGTGACCGCCACGACGTCGTCGGACCCGCCGGGCTCGACGGCCACCGCGCCGTACTTGTCGATGTTCTCCTTGCCGACGTCGAGCAGCGCGACCACCGAGCCGCCGTGCTCGGCCTGCACGGCGAGCATCTGCTCGAGCAGGTGGTCGCGGGCGTCGATGAGGTCGTCACCGAGCAGGACGGCGAAGGGCTCGTCGCCGACGAACGCGGCCGCCTGCAGCACCGCGTGGCCCAGGCCGCGGGCCTCCCCCTGCCGCACGAAGTGCACCTGCGCGACGTCGGTGGACTCGTGGACGGCGGCCAGCCGGCCGGCGTCGCCCTTCTTCTCCAGCGCCGTCTCGAGCTCGGGCGTGCGGTCGAAGAAGTCCTCGATCGCGGCCTTGTTGCGGCCGGTGACCATGAGCACCTCGCGCAGGCCCGCGCGCGCGGCCTCCTCGACGATGTACTGCAGCGCCGGGCGGTCGACGACCGGCAGCAGCTCCTTGGGCACCGCCTTGGTGGCGGGGAGGAACCGGGTGCCCATCCCCGCGACGGGGATGACGGCCTTGCGCGCCGGGCGCGTGCGCGGGGTCTCCACACCGGGAGCCTAACCAGACCGCCCGGAGCGGCTCGCCGACCAGTCCTGCGGAACGGTCAGGGCCACTAACCTCGTGCGGTGACCACCCCGCACGACGGCGAGCCGGCCAAGGCGGCGCTCCGCGACCGGTTCCTGACCCGTCGCCGGGACCGCTCCCCCGCCGAGCGCGCGACCGCGGCCGCGGCGGTGGCCACCACCCTGCTCCGGCACCTGGTCCGCGTGCGCACGCTGGCCGCGTTCGTCCCCGACGAGAACGAGCCGGGCACCGGCCGGCTGCCGGCCGCCTTCACCCAGCTGGGCGCCCGCGTCCTGCTGCCCGTCGTCCCCGACAGCGGCCGCGAGCTCGGCTGGGCGGTCGACACCGGCCGGCTGGCCCCGGGCCGGTTCGGGCTGCTCGAGCCGGTCGGCCCGCGGCTCGGGCCGACGGCGGTGGGGGCGGCGGAGGTCGTCGTCGTCCCGGCGGTGGCCGTCGACCTGGCCGGCACCCGCCTGGGGCGCGGCGGCGGGTACTACGACCGGGCGCTGCGGCACACCCGCCCGGGCGCCGTCGTGGTGGCGCTGGTGTTCGACGACGAGCTCGTCGAGCGGCTGCCCGCCCTGCCGCACGACCGGCCGGTGACCGCCGTCGTCACCCCGGACGGCGGATGGCAGGCCCTACCCACCGGTAGGTGACACGGTGGGCCGACCCCGTCAGCGTCGACAGGAAGGCCACCGTGTCACCGGAGATCGTCACCATCCTGGCGCTCGTCGCGATCTTCGCGATCGCCACGTTCCTGCCGATCAACATGGGCGCACTGGCGTTCGTGGCCGCCTTCGTGGTCGGCACCCTCTCGGTCGGCCTGACCACCGACGAGATCATCGGCGGCTTCCCGGCCGGACTGGTGCTGACCCTGATCGGGGTCACCTACCTGTTCGCCATCGCCCAGAACAACGGCACCGTCGACCTGCTGGTGCGCGGGGCCGTGCGCCTGGTCGGCGGCCACGTCGCCGCCATCCCCTGGATCATGTTCCTCGTCACCGCGGTGCTCACCGCCATCGGGGCGCTCTCGCCGGCGGCGGTGGCGATCATCGCCCCGATCGCGCTCACCTTCGCCGCGCGGCACGGGATCAGCCCGCTGCTGATGGGCATGATGGTCATCCACGGCGCCCAGGGCGGCGGCTTCTCCCCCATCAGCGTCTACGGCGTCACGGTCAACACGATCGTCGAGGACGAGGGCCTGCCGAGCAGCCCGCTGGCGGTCTTCCTGGGCGCCCTCTTCTTCAACCTGGCCATCGCGCTGGTCCTCTTCTTCGTCCTCGGCGGCCGCCAGCTGATCGGCCGGAAGGTGGCGGCCGAGCCGCTGGCACACACCGAGCACGCGCACGGCACCGTCGTCCGCGGGCACGGTGCCGCACCCGGCCCGGCCGTCGGTGGCGACGACGACGAGCACGTCCACCCCGACGTGCCGCAGCCGGTGCGCTTCGAGCAGGTCGTCACGCTGATCGGGCTCGTGGTCGTCGCCGTCCTCGCCCTCGTCTTCGACCTCGACATCGGGTTCGTCGCCATCACGGTCGCAGTCGTCCTCGCGCTCTTCTCGGCGCAGCAGCACAAGGGGGCGGTCACCCAGATCAGCTGGTCGACCATCCTGCTCATCGCCGGCGTGCTGACCTTCGTGTTCGTCCTGCAGGAGGCCGGGACGATCGACTACGTCGGCGACGCGGTGATCGGCCTCGGCGTGCCGCTGGTGATCGCGCTGCTGCTGGCCTACATCGGCGGCGTGGTGTCGGCCTTCGCCTCCTCGACCGCGATCATCGGCGTCGCCATCCTGCTCGCGGTTCCGTTCCTGGAGTCCGGGGCCATCAGCGCCGTCGGCGTGGTGGTGGCCCTGTCCGTGGCGTCGACGATCGTCGACGTCAGCCCGTTCTCGACCAACGGCGCGCTGGTGCTCGCCAACGCGCAGGACGTCGACCGGGACCGCTTCTACAAGCAGATCCTCGCCTACTCCGCGATCGTCGTGGCCGCCGGACCGTTCCTGGCCTGGCTGGTCTTCGTCGTCCCGGGCTGGCTGTGACCCGATCGGGAGAGCCGTCATGACCGGACCACTGGACGGCGTCCTCGTCGTCGACCTGACCCGCGCCCTGGCCGGGCCGCACGCGGCCATGATGCTCGGCGACCTGGGCGCCCGCGTGATCAAGGTGGAGAGCCCCGGCAGCGGGGACGACACCCGCGGGTGGGGACCGCCGTTCGTGCAGCCGGACTCCGGCGACCGGGAGTCGACGTACTTCCTGTCGGCCAACCGGAACAAGGAGTCGGTCACCCTCGACCTGAAGGACGACGGGGACAAGGAGCTGCTGCGCGAGCTGGTCCGCCGCGCCGACGTCCTGCTGGAGAACTTCCGGCCCGGCACGCTGGCCCGCCTCGGCTTCGGCACCGGGGTGCTCGCCGAGCTTAACCCGCGGCTGGTCACCCTCTCGATCAGCGGCTTCGGCCACGACGGGCCCGAGGGCAGCCGCGCCGGCTACGACCAGATCGCGCAGGGCGAGGCCGGGCTGATGTCGCTGACCGGCCCGGGTCCCGAGGACCCGCAGCGGGTCGGCGTCCCGATCGGTGACCTGCTGGCCGGCATGTACGGCGCCTACGGCGTGCTCGCCGCGCTGCACGAGCGGGAGCGGACCGGCCGCGGCCAGGTGGTGCGCACCTCGCTGCTGGCTGCGATCGTCGGCGTGCACGCCTTCCAGGGGACGGCGTGGACCGTGGGCGGGCAGGTCGGCCGCGCCCAGGGCAACCACCACCCCTCGATCGCGCCCTACGGCCTCTTCCACTGCAAGGGCGGCAGCGTGCAGCTCTCCTGCGGGTCGGAGTCGCTGTGGCGGCGGCTGTGCGCCGAGTTCGAACTGGACCCCGAGGCGCCGGGCCTGGCCACCAACGGCGAGCGGGTGGGCAACCGGGCGCAGGTGATCGAGCTGCTGGAGCGGGCCTTCGCCGACACCGCGCCCGAGGACCTGCTCGCCCGGCTGGCCGCCGCCGGCGTCCCCGCCGGGAAGGTGCGCACCGTCGACGAGGTCTACGGCTGGGAGCAGACGCTCTCGCAGGGCCTGCTGGTCGACGTCGAGCACGCCACCCTGGGCCGGCTGCAGCTGCCCGGACCGCCGCTGCGCTTCTTCGCCCCCGGTCCCGACGGCGAGACCGAGACCACGCGCCGCGACCACGCCGCGCCGCCGGTCCTGGGCGGCTCGGACGCCGAGATCCGCGCCTGGCTCACCGGCGGCCGGGATCAGGTGACCTGATCGTGGCGCGTCCTCCCCCACGGTGGGCGGCGCGGGAGGACGCGCTGCGGTGCGGGAGGACGGCGTCCGACGGTCAGGACGACGTGCCACTGCGTCGGGAGCGGCAGCCGGTCGTCGGGCTCGACGACGTCGTCGTGGGAGCCGCCGGGCCGGGTCGCTCAGCCGGCGACGTCGCTGCCGTGGGCCACGCGCCGGCTGGCGTCGGGGTCGAGCCGGTCGACGACGGTCTCCAGGACGTCGCGCAGCGCCTCGGTCTGCTGCCGGGTGAGCGGGTCGAAGAGCGCGGCGCGGACCGCGGCGACGTGACCGGGGGCGACGTCGCGGACGACGTCCCACCCGGCGTCGGTGAGCACGGCGACGTTGCCGCGGCCGTCCTCGGGGGACCGCTCGCGGCGGACCCAGCCGCGCTCCTCGAGCCGGGCGACGGTGTGCGAGAGCCGGCTCTGCGACTGGTTGGCCCGCCGGGCGAGGTTACTCATCCGGCGGCTGCGGCCGGGGGCCTCCGAGAGCATCGCGAGGACGATGTAGGCGGCGTGGGTGAGCCCGGCGTCGCGCTGGAGCTGGGTGTCGAGCTCGCGCGGCAGCAGCTCCGCGACGGTCAGCCACGCCCGCCAGGCACGCTGCTGCGTCTCGTCGAGCCAGGGGTGTGTCACGCGCGGGAGGTTACCGGCGCGTAGGGACCCGATCTGCCCCCTTGCGAGCGAGTGCGGCGCTCACGGCGTGAGACGCTGGGCGAGCAGCCCCGCGGCCGCGCACCCGGCCACCTGCAGACCGGGGTCGGGGTCCTCACTCAGCGCGGCGCGGTGAGGATGCGCGGGCCGTCGTCGGTCACCGCGACCGTGTGCTCCACGTGCGCGGCCCGGCTCCCGTCGCCGCTGCGCAGCGTCCAGCCGTCGGCGTCCACACGGTAGTCGTCCCGGCCGCCGGCGAGGAACCACGGCTCGATGGCGATGACCAGGCCCGCCCGCAGGCGCACGCCGCGGCCCGGCCGGCCCTCGTTGGGCACGTGGGGTGCCTCGTGCATCGTGCGGCCGACCCCGTGGCCACCCTGGTCGGTGTTGATGCCGCAGCCGCCGGCGCGGCCCACGGCGGCGATGGCCGCCGAGATGTCGCCGACCCGGTTGCCGGGCACGGCCGCGGCGATGCCGGCCTGCAGCGCCCGCTCGGTGGTGTCCACCAACCGCAGGTCCTCCGGCCGGGGCGTCCCGACCGGGAAGGTGGTGGCCGCGTCGCCGACCCAGCCGTCGAGCGTGGCGCCGGCGTCGACGCTGAGCAGGTCGCCGTCGGCCAGCGGCTCCGGGGTGGGGATGCCGTGCAGCGCGACGTCGTTCACCGACAGGCAGACCACACCGGGGAACGGCGGTGTGGTGCTCAGCGGGGCGTAGCCGAGGAACGGGGACGTCGCGCCGGCGTCGGCCAGGACGTCCCGGGCCACCTCGTCGAGCTGGGTGAGCCGGACGCCGGGAGCCGCCGCGGCCCGGACGGCGGCGAGCATCCGGGCGACGACGGCGCCGGCGGCGCGCATCGCGTCGAGCTCACCCGGGGTCCGCAGTTCGATCATCTCGGCGTCCTTCCGGTATTGGTATACCGGTATTAGTATCACGGTCATGGTGCGGCCACCGCTGACCCCTGCCGAGCGCGACCGCGGCCGGCGCCTCGGCGCGCTGCTGCGCGAGGCCCGGGGCGCGCGCCCGCCCGCGGAGGTCGCCGCGGCGTCCGGGATCAGCGCGGAGGTGCTGCGCAAGATCGAGTCCGGCCGGGTGCCCACACCGGCGTTCTTCACCGTCGCCGCGCTGGCCCGGGCACTCGAGCTGCCGCTGGACCAGCTCGCCGCGGCACTGGACGACAGCCGCACGGCCCTCTCCGCCTGACCCGCGCCGCCCGCGGCCGGGCGTGGCTGGCGCGCACCCGGTGCCGGTGCGGCAGCCGCCGCCACCTCCAGGTCGCCTCCGGCCGGTGACGCGCTGCCCATCCCGCCGCCGCGATCGCCTCACGCGGGGACGTGACACCCGCCGACGGTGCGTGGACGCTGCGGCCGGTGTGGCGCATCATTGGCAGTCGAGGGTCCCGAGTGCCAGCCGCGGCCGGTACCGGGTCCGCCCGACCAGCGCTCGACCAGGAGTGTCCCGCCGTGCCCACGTACCAGTACGCCTGCACCAGCCCCGAGGACAAGCACCAGTTCGAGGTCGTGCAGTCCTTCACCGACGCGCCCGTGGCCGAGTGCCCGACCTGCGGTGCCCCGGTGCGCAAGGTGTACGGCTCGGTCGGGGTCGTCTTCAAGGGGTCGGGCTTCTACCGCACCGACAGCCGGTCGAAGGCCTCGGCCGGCGACTCGGCGCCCGCGAAGTCGTCCTCCGAGTCGTCCGCGGGCTCGTCGTCGTCCGACTCGTCCTCGTCGTCGGCGGCGACGAAGAAGAAGGAGTCCTCCTCGAGCAGCACGCCGTCCTCGAGCGGGACCAAGGCCGCCTCCGGCTGACGGCGGCGCGTCCACAGCCGGACGCGCCGTCCACAGTCGCGCGGCACCGCCGCTCCCGGCGGTGCCGGGCGGTGAGCCTGGGCCGGTGCTGCGCCTGCGCCGACCCCGCTCCCCCGTCACCCTCCTGCGCCGGTGCCTGGCCGCGGCCCTCGCCGTCGGCGCGCTGGTGCTCGCCCTCCGCCCGCCCGCGGCACCGGCCGCGGTGCCACCGCCCGGGACACCCGTGGTCACCGCCGCCGCCGACCTCGCGGCCGGCACGGTGCTGACGACGGCGGACCTGGTGTCGACCGAGCTGCCGGTCGCCGCCGCGCCGGCCGGAGCAGCCGTCGACCCCGCCGCGCTCACCGGCCGGGTGCTCGCCGCGCCGGTGCGGGCCGGCGAGCCGGTCACCGACGTCCGCCTGGTCGGCCCGGGCCTGACCGAGCTGCTCCCCACCGGTCAGGTCGCCGCGCCCGTACGGCTGTCCGACCTGGCCGTGGCCGGGCTGGCCACCGCCGGCGACCGGGTCGACGTGCTCGCCACCGCCCCCGGCGCCGTCCGGGCCGAGGTGGTCGCCCGGGCCGCGCTGGTCCTGGCCGCTCCCCGGGCCGCCACGGAGGACGTCGCGGCGCCGGCCGACGCCGGGCTGCTCGTGCTCGCCGTCGACGAGGCCACCGCCGCCGCCCTGGCCGCGGCGGCCACCACCGCGACGCTCACGCTCAGCCTCCCGGCCGGACCCGGCCCGCCGTGAGGACCCGCCGGGATCCGCCGGGGCTCAGTCGCTGCCCCAGTGCGGCGGGCGGTCCTCGAGGTAGCGGCGGTCGTCGTCGCTCCCCTCGAACCGCTCGCCCCACCCGACGTCGCGGTCGTCCGGCGCCCGCCCGGCCGGCGCGGCGGGCGCCGGGGGCGGACCGTCCTCGACCGGCACGCCCAGGCCGTCGAGCACCTCGGCGGCCGGGAGCGCGGCCAGCACCGCCCCGGGGACGGCGAGCTTCGCGCCGCGCGTGCCGGAGCCGACGACGACGAGGTCGGCGGAGGCCACCGCGGCGTCGACCAGCACCGGCCAGGACGCCGGCAGTCCGATCGGCGTGATGCCGCCGTAGGCCATCCCGCTCTCGGCGACGGCGACGTCCTGCGGCGCGAACGACGCCTTCCGCGCGCCCAGGTGCCGGCGGACCAGGCCGTTGACGTCGGCGCGGGTGGTGGCCAGGACGACGCAGGCGACCAGCGTCGTCTGCCCGGCCCGGCGCGCGGCCACGACGACGCAGTTGGCCGACGCCTCGGGGGGCACCCCGTAGGCCTCGGTGAAGGCGGCGGTGTCGGCCAGGTCGTCGTCGACCGGGGCCACCCAGGCCGGGCCGGACAGCGCGGGCAGCGCCGCGGCCACGGCCTCGCCGAGCAGGTCGGGCCGCTCGGCCGCGGGGACCCAGGTCAGCGAGCCGAGGGCGGGCGCGGGGGCATCGGGGGTCTCCGGCACCCCCCGATCCTGCCCCGGTGGCCGGATCCCCGCGACGAACGGCAGGTCCCCGGCGGGTGGCCCGGCCCGGCAGCCAGCAGGATGAGGACCATGATCGGTCAGTTGCACTCCGTCGTGATCGACGCGCCCGACGCGCACGCGCTCGCCACCTTCTACGCCGACCTGCTCGGGATGGAGGTGAGCAGGGGCGAGCCGGGGGACGACTGGGTCGTGGTCACCGGCCAGGGCCATCGGCTGGCCTTCCAGCAGGCGCCGGACCTGGTGCCACCGGAGTGGCCGGACCCCGGGCGGCCGCAGCAGTTCCACCTCGACGTGCGGGTCGCGGACATCGAGGAGGCCGAGTCCGAGGCGCTCGCGCTGGGCGCGCGCACGCTGCCCGGCGGCGGGGGCGACTTCCGCGTCTACGCCGACCCGGTGGGCCACCCCTTCTGCCTGGTGTGGGACGCATGAGCGAGGACGGGATGCCGGGCGTGGACCGCGCGTCGGCCGGCGCCTTCGTCGCCTCGACCGGCTTCGACGTCGCGGAGATCAGCGGCACCCGGGTCACCGGCACCGTCGAGCTGGGCCCCGACCAGCACACCCCGTGGGGCGTGGTGCACGGCGGGGTCTACTGCGCGGTGGTCGAGTCGGCGGCGTCGATCGGGGCCAGCGTCGCCGTCGCCGACCGCGGCCAGTTCGCCGTCGGGGTGAACAACAGCACCGACTTCCTGCGGCCGGTCACCGCCGGCCGCCTCGACGTCGTGGCCGAACCGGTGCAGCAGGGCCGCACCCTGCAGCTGTGGCAGGTTCTGCTGACCCGCGCCGAGGACGGCAAGCTCGTCGCCCGCGGCCAGGTGCGTCTGCAGAACGTGCCCCTGCCGGGAGCGGAGCGACCCGGCTCGTGACACCGCACGAGGCGTGACCTCGACCGACACGACCGGCCGCCGGGCCCGCGCCGTCGCCGCCGCCACGGCGGTCGCCGCGGCGCACGGCGTCCGGTCGGCCGGGGCGGAGGTGCTGCACGACGGCGTCAACGTCGTCGTGCACCTCACCCCGGCGCCGGTGGTGGCGCGGGTCGCCACCCTGACGCCGCTGCTGCGCCCGGACCCGGCCCGTCACTTCAGCCGGGAGGTGGCCGTGGCGGGTGCCCTGACCGCCGCCGGGGCCGCCGTCGTCCCGCCGAGCGACCTGCTGCCGCCCGGGCCGCACGTGCACGACGGCCTGGTGCTGAGCCTCTGGCGGCACGTCGAGGTCCTGCCCGCGGCGCCGGGCCCCGCCGAGGTGGGCGCCGCGCTGGCCGCGCTGCACGACGTCCTGGCCGGTCTGCCCGCGACCGGGACGCCGCTGGACACCCCGCTCGACGACCTGGCCGCCTTCACCGAGCGGGCCGGCGCCTGGGGTGTCCCCGCCGCCGTCCGCGGGCGGATGGTGGAGCGAGTCGACCGGCTGCGGCCGCGGCTGGCCGGCGCACCCGTGCGGCCGCTGCACGGCGACGCCCACCCCGGCAACCTGCTGGCCACGCCGGGCGGGTGGCGGTGGACCGACCTCGAGGACACCTGCGCCGGCCCGGTCGGGTGGGACCTCGCCTGCCTGCGCAGCACCTCCCGGCTCGACGGGCGGGCGGCGCTGGACGCGCTCGGCGGCCCGCCCGACGCCGACCTCGCGCCCTGGCTGGAGTTGCGCCGGCTGCACGGGGCGGCGTGGTGGACCGTCGTCGCGGCCGGCCACCCGGAACGGCGGGAGCAGGCGGCGGCGGTGCTCGGCGAGGTGCTCGGGACGGA
>NZ_JBFNXQ010000128.1:0-12836 GCF_041018925.1 Geodermatophilus maliterrae | reverse complement strand
CGCCCCGCCGGTCGCCGGCCAGGTCGCCCCCGCCGTCGCCACGCTGGCCTCCGGTCCCGACGGCACGCACACGATGACGCTGGTGCTCACGCCCGAGACGCTCGGCCAGGTCGAGGTCCGGGTCACCGTCACCGCGGGCACCCTGGACCTCTCCCTGCGCGGCGCCTCCGAGCACGGCCGCGCCGCGCTGCTCGACGCCCTGCCCGACCTGCGCCGCGACCTGGAGGGCGCCGGCCTGACCTGCTCGCGGCTGCAGGTCGACCGCGACCCGGCCGGCTCGGCGCAGTCGCAGGCGCAGCAGGCCTGGCAGCAGGCCCAGCAGCAGGGCGGCGACCGCTCCGGCGCTCAGCCCCGGGACCAGGGCCAGCCCGACGACCGCGCCCGCCCGTGGCAACGCGGTACCGACCCCGACGGGAGCCGACCGGCTGCCGCCGCCATCCACCCCGCGTCGAGCGGCCTCGACGTCCGGGCCTGAGAGGAGCCGACGATGACCGACCCCGTGGGCGGTGTGGGCAGCACCCCGGCCTCGTACACCGCCACGACCTCGGTGGACCGCAGCGACCAGATGGGCAAGGACACGTTCCTGCAGCTCCTGGTCGCCCAGATGCGCTACCAGGACCCGGGCAACCCCACGAGCACGACCGAGTTCATGTCGCAGACGGCGACGTTCACGCAGGTCGAGAAGCTCGAGGAGATCGCCTCGCAGAACGCCTCGCTGCTGTCCCTGCAGCGCTCCCTGTCCGCGGGGGCGCTGGTCGGCCACACCGTCAGCTGGACCGCCGAGGACGGCACCACCCGGACCGGGTCGGTCTCCTCCGTCCGCTTCAGCGGCGACGAGCCCACCGCGGTCGTCGCGGGCGCCGAGGTGCCCCTCGGCCGGCTCACCGAGATCTCGCTGCCCTCCTGATGCAAGGCCCTCCGACCTCCTCCTGAAAGGCCTCCCCGTGCTCCGTTCCATGTTCTCGGCCATCTCCGGCCTGCGCGCCCACCAGACCAAGCTCGACGTCACCGGCAACAACATCGCCAACGTCAACACCGTCGGCTACAAGTCGAGCCAGACCGTCTTCGAGGACACCCTGTCCCAGGTCATCCGCAACGGCTCGGCGCCGACCGACCAGACCGGTGGCACCAACCCCGCGCAGGTCGGCCTCGGCGTCAAGGTCGCCGGCATCACGACGAACTTCGGCCAGGGCTCCACGCAGAACACCGGCCGCGCCACCGACTTCATGATCAGCGGCGACGGCTTCTTCGTGACGCGGTCGGGCAACGAGTCGCTGTACACCCGCGCGGGGTCCTTCGACTACGACGGCCTCGGCAACCTGGTCACCCCCGACGGCGCGCAGCTGCAGGGCTGGATGGCCCAGGACGGCGTCGTCTCCACCAACGGCGCGATCGGCCCGCTGACCATCCCGTTCGGCCAGGTCATGGCCCCGGCCCGGACCCGGGAGGGGACGGTCGTCGGCAACCTGTCGACGTCGGCCACGGCCGCGGACCCGCTCGCCACCCCGCCGGTCACGGCCACCTCGGTGCAGACGCAGATCACCGCCTACGACTCGCTGGGCACCGCCCACCAGATCGCGCTGACGTTCACCAAGGCCGGCGCCAACCAGTGGGACGTGGCCGCCAGCGAGGGCGGCGTGGCCATCGGGGCGCCCCAGCGCATGACCTTCAGCCCGTCGACCGGCCTGCCCCTGACCGGCACCACGTTCAGCGTCCCGGTCGGCGGGGCCAACTGGCCGGGCGGCGGCATCGCCATCGACCTCAACGGGATGACCGAGTTCGGCGGCAAGACGTCGCTGACCCCGGACGACGTCGACGGCAACGCCATGGGCACGCTGCAGTCGATCTCGCTGAGCAACGACGGCACGATCGTGGGCGTCTACTCGAACAGCCTGCGCGAGCCGATCGGCAAGCTGGCGCTGGCCACCTTCGCCAACCCCAGCGGCCTGTCCAAGGCCGGCAGCACCAGCTACCGGGTGGGCGACAACTCCGGCCAGGCGGTCATCGGCGAGGCCGGCACCGGTGGCCGCGGCTCGCTGACCGCGGGCGCGCTGGAGATGTCCAACGTCGACCTCGCCGAGGAGTTCACCGGCCTGATCGTCGCCCAGCGCGGTTTCCAGGCCAACAGCCGCGTCATCACCAGCTCCGACGAGATCCTGCAGGACCTGGTCAACCTCAAGCGCTGAGAGAGGACGTCCTCGGCGCGGGCCTCCGCGCGGGGGCCGGTTCCAGCACGTCGCCACGCCGCGGCCCGGCACCCGCTCACGCGGGGTGCCGGGCCGCGTCGCGTCGTCCCCTCCCGGCGCCGGCGCTGCCGGTGTTCCTCGCCCGTTGCCGGTCCTGCAGCACCGGCAGTGCACGAGGAACACCGGCAGTGCACGACGGAGGCGCCTCCCCGACCCGGGACGCGTGTGACGTGCGGGAACGCGGTGCCGGGTCACTCGCGCGGGGGATGCGGCGGGGCCGGTTCGGCTCAAGCAGCGTGCGCGCAGGGCCGATGGTCCCTGCAACCGGCACCGCACCACCGCGGCCGCCTCCCGTCCCACCGAGCCAGAGGACCGACCCGTGATCCGTGTGACGCGCCTGAACGGGGAGCACTTCGCGCTCAACCCCGACCTCATCGAGCGGGTCGAGGGCCACCCCGACACCGTGCTGTTCCTCGTCGACGGCACCAAGTACATCGTCTCCGAGCACGTCGACGACGTCCTCGACGAGATCCGCGAGTACCGCGCGAGCATCCTCGCCACCGCCTACGCGATGGACCGCGGCACGTACCGCACCCCGGTCCAGCCCGGCGACGACGCCCCGCGCGCGTCGGTGGTCCCCTTCCCCGCCCGCGAGGAGCGCTGACCCGTGGACCCCGCCACCCTCATCGGGTTCGTCGTCTCGATGGTCGCCCTGCTGATCTTCATGGTCATGGAGGGCGCCGACCCGACGTCGCTGCTCTTCCTCCCCGCCATCATCCTGGTCATCGTCGCCACCTTCGGCGCGGCGATGTCCGGGCAGACGATGGGCGACCTCAAGAAGATGCCCGGCTGGTTCAAGCTGGCCCTCACGCCGGCCAAGGTGCCGCCGGCGACCGAGCAGATCGCGACCCTGGTGAGCCTCGCGGAGAAGGCCCGCAAGGAGGGGCTGCTGGCGCTGGAGGGCCAGGTCAAGACGATCGAGGACCCGTTCCTCAAGCGCGGCCTGCAGATGGGCATCGACGGCACCGACCCCGAGGACCTGCGCGCCGTCCTGGAGAGCGAGATCGCCGCCCGGAAGGCGGAGGACAAGGTCGCCGCCAAGTTCATGACCACGATGGGCGGCTACGCGCCGACCATCGGCATCGTCGGCTGCATCGTCGGCCTGATGAACGTGATGGGGAACCTCAGCAACCCGGAGGCGCTGGGCCCCATGATCGCGGCGGCGTTCGTGGCCACGCTGTGGGGCGTCATGGCCGCCAACTTCTGGTTCCTGCCGATGGGCGCCAAGATCATGCGGGTCAGCGAGCTGCAGGCCGCGCAGATGGAGCTGCTGGTCGAGGGCATCGCCGAGATCCAGGCCGGCACCAGCCCGCGCGCCGTCCGGCTCAAGCTGAACTCCCTGATCCCGCCCAGTGAGGTCGCCAAGGAGGCCGCATGAGCTCCGGCGGCCACGGCGGCCGCCGCCGCGGCAAGAAGCACGAGGAGGAGGAGCACGAGAACCACGAGCGGTGGCTGGTGTCCTACGCGGACATGATGACGCTGCTGCTCGTCCTCTTCGTGGTGCTCTTCGCCATGAGCCAGGTCGACAAGGAGAAGTTCGCCGCCCTGGCCAGCGGGCTCTCGGAGGCCTTCGGCGCCCCCGTCAGCGCGATGCAGGGATCGGCGAGCAACCCCGAGGCCTCGGTCCTGGACTCCCTGGACGCCGCCGTCGACGTGCAGATCCCGCCGGCCCCGGCCGCCGAGGAGTCGATCGACGCCGCCGCCGCCGAGGCCGCCCGGCAGGAGGCCCAGCGGGTCGCCGCGGAGGCGCAGGCGGAGTACGACGAGCTGGCCGCGGCCCGCGACGCGATCGACGCCGCGCTCGCCGCCGCCGGGTACGCCGACACGGCCCGCTACGAGATCGACGAGCGGGGCCTGGTCGTGCACATCGTGTCCGACCCGGTCCTCTTCGGTCCCGAGGAGGCCGACCTGCGGCCGCAGGGCCGCGACATCCTCGACGCCGTCGCCCCGACGCTGGCCGCGCTGCCCAACCGGCTGGGCATCGAGGGCCACGCCAACCACCTGCCGGTCACCCCCGGCGGGCAGTGGCCCTCGAACTGGGAGCTGTCGGCCTACCGGGCCACCACCGTCGTGCGGTACATGGCCGCCGCCGGCGTCCCGCAGGACCGCCTGTCCGGCACCGGCTACTCCGACACCCGCCCGCTGGTGCCGAAGACCGGCCCGGACGCCGTCTCCGTCAACCGCCGCGTCGACATCGTCGTGGTGTCGAACGCCTCCGCCGAGGCCACCGAGCTGCTGCCCGGCCTCGACGCACCCGCACAGGAAGGCACCCCCGAGTGAGCACCAAGAGCAAGGCCAGGGACAAGAACGCCGCCGACGGCGAGGAAGCCACGGGCGGCGGCAAGAAGAAGCTGCTCGTCATCCTGGCCGTCCTCCTGGTCGCGGCCGGCGCCGCCGCCTACTTCCTCCTCGTCGCCAGCAGCGGCGAGGCCGCGGCCGAGGAGCCGGTGGCCGGCGAGGTCGTCCCCCTCGAGCCGGTGACGGTCAACCTGGCCGGCGGCGGCTACCTCAAGATCGGCATCAGCCTGCAGACCACCGAGGACGCCGCCGCCGGCGGGCACGGCGCCGGCGGGGTCGACGGGTCCAAGGCCCTCGACATCGTCATCGCCACCTACTCGCAGGCCCAGCCGGCCGACGTCACCGGCGCGCGCGAGGCGCTCAAGGAGTCGCTCGAGCAGCAGATCGTCGAGGCCTACACCGACCACGACGTCAAGATGGTCATGGGCATCTACTTCACCGAGTACGTCACCCAGTAGCACCGGCCCACCGGCCCCACCGGACCACCCGGTGGGATCCGGCCCCACCCGCCACACCCCAGTGACACCCCGGCGCACCACGCGTCACACCCTCCCCGGCTGACCGGCGGCGCCTCGCGCCGCCGGTCAGTTCGCGTCCGGGGCCCGCCGATGAGGGGACCGTGACCCGCCCCGAGAACGCGACCGCGCCCAGCGGGCCCGGTCCGCAGTCGCCGGGCGTGGGCGGCCGCAGCCGGCGCGGTGCGCCCCGCACCTACGACTTCCGCCGCCCGACCAAGCTCTCCCGCGAGCACGTCCGCGTCCTGCAGATCGCACAGGAGGCCTTCGCCCGCCAGGCGACGACGGTCCTCACCACCCTGCTGCGCACCGGCGCCCGGCTGGAGCTGCTCGGCATCGAGCAGCACTCCTACGACGACTACGTCGCCACGCTGCCCAAGCCCTGCTTCCTGTCGACGTTCACCCTCGAGCCACTGGCCGGCAAGGGACTGCTGGCCTACCCGCTCGACATCGCGATGGCCTCCGTCGACCACATGCTCGGCGGCTCCGGCGCCGCCACGCAGCCCGAGCGGCCCATGACGGCGATGGAGACCACCATCACCGGGCAGCTGCTCACCCGGCTGCTGCAGGAGTTCACCGCGGCCTTCACCCACGTCGCCGACCTGCGGCCGGTCTCCGACGGGATCGAGTACGACCCCGCGCTGGCCCAGGCCGCGGCCGGCTCGGACACGGTGATGGTCGCCCGGTTCACCATGACGATCGGCAGCCGCGAGGGCGACGCCTCGCTCGTGCTGCCGTTCTCCTCCTTCGCCAACGCGCTCAACAGCGCCGCGTCCCCGCAGCTGTCGGAGTCGGCGCAGCGGGAGCGGCAGCGCGCCGCCGAGGCCCTGGCCGACCGGCTGGAGCTGGTGCCGGTCGACGTCAGCGTGCGGTTCACGCCGCTGGAGGTCTCCTCCGAGGACCTGCTCAGCCTCACCGTCGGTGACGTCCTGCTGCTGCGCCACCCGCGCGACGCCCCGCTCGAGGTCACCACCAACGACGTCACGTTCGCCCACGCGATCGCCAGCAACCACCGGCGTCGGCTGGCCGCCGCCATCGTCCCCACCCCGTCCGCCGCCGCGAAGGACCCCGCATGACCGCCACGCTCGACCCCACCCAGGCCCACTCGCAGGCGTCGGAGACCATCACCGCCGTCGTCGTCGCCGCCGCGCGCGCCGCGGCCGCCCTCGTCCCGGCCAGCACCGAGCTGGCGCCGGGCGCCGCGGTGACCGACCCCGACGCCGTCCCGCTGCCGCCGTCCGCGGCCGCCGCGGTCAGCGCCCGGCTCTCCGGCGAGGTCACCGGCGACGTCGTCCTCGTGCTCTCCGCCGAGGTCGTCGAGGCGCTGGACAACTCCCCCGTCGGCCCGATGGACGTGGCCACCGCGCTGCGCCCGGCGCTGGAGGCGGCCGCGGCCACCCTCGGCCGGGTCCGCGTGGACGCCGAGCGGACCGAGGACCCGGTGACCGCGCTCGACGGGCTGCGGGACAAGGGCATGTTCGTCGCCGTCCCGCTCGTCGCCGGCGACGACCACCAGGCGACCCTCGCGCTGCAGGTGACGCTGCCGACCGCGGCGCGCACCCAGCGCGGCAGCCTGGACCTGCTCCGGCACGTGGCCATGGAGGTCACCGTCGAGATCGGCCGCACCCGGATGACCGTGGGCGAGCTGCTGTCGCTGCACCCCGGCGAGGTCGTCGAGCTCGACCGCGCGGCCAGCGCCCCGGCCGACCTGCTGGTCAACGGCACGCTCATCGCCCGCGGCGAGGTCGTCGTCGTGGACGAGGACTTCGGCCTGCGGATCAGCGAGATCGTCACCGACGCCGCCACCGAGCTCGGGCAGGCCACGCCGTGACGTGGATGGTCATCCGGCTGCTGCTGTCGCTGGCGTTCGTCGGCGGCGTGCTGTGGTTCGCCGCGCGGCTGGCGCAGAAGCGGGGGCTCGGGCAGTCCGGCGGGATGGTCGACGTCGTCGCCCGCCAGCGCCTGGGCCGCACCAGCACCGTGAACGTGGTGCGCATCGCCGACCGCGTGCTGGTCGTCGGCGCCACCGAGGAGCAGGTCACCCTGCTCGCCGAGCTCGACGGCGACGTCGTGGAGGCGACGCTCGCCGAGCGCGCGGCTCCACCGACCGGTGAGGACGGCGAGCCCCTGCCGGCCGCCCGGCCCGGGGCACGGGTCGGCGGCGCGCTGGCCGGCTCGGTCCTCGACCGCAACGGCTGGGCCGGCTTCGTCACCCAGCTGCGCGACCGGACGGTCCGCCGCTGATGCGCCCCTCCCCGCCCGCCGCCGCCCGCGGCCTGCCCCGCCGGGTCGCCGTCCTGCTGCTGGCCCTGCTCGGCTGCGCCGTGGCCGGCGTGCTGCTGGCCGGGCCCGCCGCGGCCGCCCCCACCGCGCCCACGGCCCCGACCGCGCCCACGGCACCGGCCGTCCCCGCCGTCGACGGCGGCGTGGACATCTCGGTGGGCAGCGGCAGCCCGAGCACCTCGGTGACGCTGATCCTCGCCGTCACCGTGCTCTCGGTGGCGCCGTCGGTGCTGCTCCTGGCGACGTCGTTCACCAAGATCGCCGTCGTCCTGTCGCTGACCCGCAACGCGCTGGGGCTGCAGTCCTCCCCGCCCAACTCGGTGCTCACCGGCATCGCGCTGTTCCTGACCCTGTTCGTCATGGGCCCGGTCATCAGCGAGATCAACGAGGTCGCCGTCCAGCCCTACACGGACGGTGCGCTGAGCGCCTCGCAGGCCTACGACGTCGGCGTGGTCCCGCTGAAGGAGTTCATGCTCGACAACACCCGCGACGACGAGCTCCAGCTCATGGTCGGCCTGTCGGGTGAGGAGCAGCCCGAGGACCGGGCGGCGGTGAGCATGACGACGCTGGTGCCGGCGTTCGTGCTCTCCGAGCTCAAGAGCGCCTTCATCATCGGGCTGGTCGTGTTCATCCCGTTCCTGGTGCTCGACATGCTGGTCAGCGCCGCGCTCATGGCGATGGGCATGATGATGGTGCCGCCGTCGATCGTGTCGCTGCCGTTCAAGCTGCTGCTGTTCGTCGTCGTCGACGGCTGGGCGCTCATCACCACCGCGCTGGTGGGGAGCTACACGTGAGCGAGCTCGCGAGCTCACGCATGAGCACGGCAGCGCCGCGGACGACGGCGACGAGCGCCAGCGAGGAGTCGTCGTGAGCGACGCCGACGTCACCGAGATCGCCGTGCAGACCATGATGGTGGCCGCCAAGGTCGCCGCCCCGGTCCTGCTGACGGCGCTGCTGGTCGGCTTCCTGATCTCGCTGTTCCAGGCGGCGACCCAGATCCAGGAACCGACGCTGTCCTTCGTGCCGAAGATGATCGCGGTCGCCATCGCGCTGCTGGTCACGGGCAACTGGGTCCTCGCGGAGCTGGTCAGCTTCACCGAGACCCTGTTCGACTCGCTGCCGCGGCTGCTCGGGCGGACCTGACCGGCATGGACCTCGAGGTCCCGGCGGTCACCCTCGCGGCCCTGCTGCTGGCCACCGCCCGTGCGGCCGGCTTCGTCCTGCTGGCCCCGCCGTTCAACACCCGCGCCGTCCCGGCGCCGGTCAAGGGCGCCCTCGCGCTGGCCCTCGCGGTCGCGCTGGTCGACCGCGTCGCGCCCGGCCTGCCGGAGCCGACCACCGGCTTCCTCGTCGTCACGGCGGTCAGCGAGGTCGCGATCGGCGCGGCGCTGGGCTTCGTCGTCCAGCTGTTCTTCACCGCCGTCCAGTTCGCCGGCGAGCTGCTCGACGTCACCGGCGGCTTCACGCTGCAGCCGGCCTACGACCCGCTGGCGATGACGATGAACTCCGTCGTCGGCAAGCTGCACTCGCTGCTGGCGACGACGCTGCTGTTCACCAGCAGCGGGCACCTGCTCATCGTCCGCGGGTTCGCCACCTCCTACGAGGGGCTGCCGGTGTCCGGCGGGTACCCGGCCGAGGCCGTCGGCGAGGTGGTCATGACGGCGTTCTCGATGATGTTCCTGTCCGCGCTGCAGATCGCCGGACCCATGGTGGCGGTCCTGCTGCTGGCCGACGTCGCCCTGGCGCTGCTGTCGCGGGCCGCCCCGGCGCTGAACATCTTCGCGATCGGCTTCCCGGTCAAGATCATGCTGACCCTCGCCCTGCTCGGGCTGACCTTCCCGCTGCTGCCGCCGGCCCTCGACGCGCTGCTCGAGCAGGCCACCCGCGCGGTCATCGGCCTCCGGAGCGGGTGACGGCGTGGCCAAGGACGGCCCGGGTGGTGAGAAGACCGAGAAGCCCACTCCCAAGCGCATCAAGGAGGCGCGCAAGGAGGGGCAGATCCCGCGGACCCAGGAGCTGGGCACCTGGGCGGGGGTGGCGGTGGCCAGCGCGCTGCTGCCGATGCTGGTCGGCAACGCGTTCGACGCCGTCGGCCGGCTGTTCGTGCAGGTCGGCTCGGTGGCCGAGCACCCCGAGCCGGAGAAGGTCTCGGCGCTGCTCGGCGAGGCGCTGTCGGCGTTCCTCGGGACGCTGCTGCCCACCGCGATCGGCCTGATGCTCGTCGGCGCGCTCGCCTCGGCCGCCCAGGGCGGGGTCACCGTGTCGGCCAAGGGCATGAAGCCGACGCTGAAGAAGCTCAACCCGCTCCCGGGGATGAAGCGGATGTTCGGCACGCACGGTCTGTGGGAGGCGGTCAAGGCCGTCCTCAAGACCGCGGCGCTGGGCACGGTCGTCGTCGTCACCAGCGGGCGGGCGCAGGCGATGGTGTCGGCGTCGGGCGCGCTGCCGCTGTCGGCGGTGGTCGCCACCTTCGCCGACTCCGCCGTCCTCATGTTCCGCGTCGTCGCCGTGACCGGCCTGGTCATCGCGATCGCCGACTACGTGATCGTCCGCGTGCAGATCATGAAGAAGCTCAAGATGAGCAAGTACGAGATCCAGCAGGAGCACAAGCAGTCCGAGGGCGACCCGCACGTCAAGGCCCAGCGCCGCGCGGCCGCGCTGGCCATCTCGCGCAACCGGATGATGGCCGACGTCGCCACCGCCGACGTCCTGCTGGTCAACCCCACCCACGTCGCGGTGGCGCTCCGGTACGAGCCCGAGCGCGGCGCGCCCCGGGTGGTGGCCAAGGGCGCCGACGAGATCGCCGCGAAGCTGCGCGAGAAGGCCGCCGAGGCGCGGGTGCCGCTGGTGCAGGACGTCCCGCTGGCCCGGGCGCTGCACGCCTCCTGCGAGATCGGCCAGGAGGTGCCGCCCCAGCTGTTCACCACCGTGGCCCGGGTGCTCGCCTTCGTGATGCAGCTGGGCAACCGCGGGGTGCGCGGCGGCTTCCACCGGCCCGGCTTCGAGGCCCCCGACGTCGCCGGCCTGCCCCGGGCCGGACGCAGGCGGGCGCCGATCGCCTCCTGACCCCCCGCCGCACCGCACACCCCCGCCGACGGTGAGGGGTGTGCGGGTGCTGCCGTCCCCCGGGGCGGGTGTGACGGGTGGGTCGAGGGCGGTCGCCCTCCCCCGGGCGGCTGCCGATGGAGTGCCCGTGCGAGGGATGACGAAGGCAGCCGTGCCGATCGGCGTGGTCGCCATCGTCCTGATGCTGGTCGTGCCGCTGCCGGCCGCCGTGCTGGACATGCTGCTCGGCTTCAACATCACGGCGTCGCTGCTGATCCTGCTGGTCTCGATGCAGATCAAGCGCCCGCTGGACTTCGCCGTCTTCCCTTCGCTGATCCTCATCGCGACGCTGTTCCGGCTGGCGCTCAACGTCTCGTCCACCCGGCTGGTGCTGACCGACGGCTACGCCGGGAAGGTCATCGAGGCCTTCGGGCACTTCGTGATCGGCGGCTCGCTCGTCGTCGGCCTGGTGATCTTCGTGATCCTCACGATCATCCAGTTCGTCGTCATCACCAACGGTGCCGGGCGCGTGGCCGAGGTCGGCGCCCGCTTCACCCTCGACGCCATGCCCGGCAAGCAGATGGCCATCGACGCCGACCTCAACGCCGGGCTGATCAACGAGACGCAGGCCCGCAAGCGGCGCACCGAGGTCACCGCCGAGGCCGACTTCTACGGCTCGATGGACGGTGCGTCGAAGTTCGTCAAGGGCGACGCCATCGCCGGCATCATCGTCACGCTGATCAACCTCATCGGCGGCTTCGCGATCGGCGTCATGAGCAAGGGCATGGCCCCCGCCGACGCCGTCTCCACCTACTCGCTGCTGACCGTCGGCGACGGCCTGGTCTCCCAGATCCCGGCGCTGCTGCTGTCCACCGCGACCGGCATCATCGTCACCCGCTCGGCCACCGAGGGCGACATGGGCAGCGACCTGCTCGCCCAGCTCGGCCGGTTCAAGCAGCCGGTGCGCATCGCCGGTGGCGCGGCCCTGGCGCTGTGCCTCATCCCCGGCCTGCCGAAGCTGCCGTTCCTGGTCATCGGCGGGTTCTTCCTGGTCATGGCCTCGCGGATGAAGGAGGCCCTGCCCGAGGACGACGAGGCGGCCACCCCCGCCGCGGCCGACGAGCCGGCGCCGGACTCCCCCGAGGCGATCGCCGAGAAGATGAGGGTCGACCCGCTCGAGCTCGAGGTGGCCTTCGACCTGGTCGACCTCGTCGACACCTCCCGCGGCGGCGACCTGCTCGACCGGGTCAAGGCGCTGCGCCGGAAGGTCGCGATGGAGACCGGCCTGGTCATCCCGCTGGTCCGCACCCGCGACAACCTCGACCTGCCCGCGTCGCAGTACGTCATCTGGCTCAACGGCGTCCCGGCCGCGAAGGGCACCTCCCCCGCGGGCACCGTGCTGGCCATCGGCGACGCCCTCGACGGGCTGCCCGGCCGGCCCACCCGCGAGCCGGTGTTCGGCCTGCCCGCCAAGTGGGTGCCGGTCGAGCTGCAGCGGCAGGCGGAGATGGCCGGGGCGACCGTCGTCGACCGCTCCTCGGTCATCACCACCCACCTGGCCGAGGTGGTCCGGCAGAACGCCGCCGAGCTGCTCGGCCGCGAGGACGTCCGGCTCCTGGTGGAGATGGTCCGCCGCACCCACCCGGTCGTCGTCGAGGAGCTCACCCCCGCGCTGCTCACCCTCGGCGAGGTGCAGCGGGTGCTGCACGCGCTGCTGGCCGAGAACGTCTCCATCCGCGACCTGGTGCGCATCTTCGAGGCCCTCTCGGTCCGGGCGAAGGTGTCCACCGACGTCGACGGCCTGGTCGAGGCCGTGCGCGCGTCGCTCGGCTCGGCGATCAGCCACCCCTACGTCACGCCCGACGAGCGGCTGCACGTGCTCACGCTGGAGCCGGCCTTCGAGCAGCGCCTGCTCGAGGCGGTCCGGCAGAGCGACGGCGGCCAGGTGCTGGCCCTCGACGCCGGCTCGGTCGACGCGCTCGTCACCGGCTGCAGCGGGCTGCTCGAGGACGCCGAGAGCCACGGGCTGGCGCCCGTGCTCGTGTGCTCCCCCCAGGTCCGGGCCGCCCTGTCCCGCCTGATGCGCCAGGTCCTGCCCCGCCTTCCGGTGATCTCCTACTCGGAGGTCTCCCGGACGGCCCAGATCGAGTCACTGGGAGTGGTGAACGGTGCCGTTGCCATCCGTTGAGGCACCCACGCCGGAGGCGGCCGTCGCCGCGGCGCGTGAGCGGTACGGCTCCTCCGTGCGGATCACCGGCGTGCGCCGCATCCGCTCCGGCGGGGTGCTCGGCTTCTTCGCCACCGAGCGCTTCGTGGCCGAGGTGGAGGACGTCGAGCCGGCGGTCGCGCGCCGCGCCTCCCGGGAGCCCGCTCCGCTGTCGGAGTCGGCCCGCCGGATCGAGGCCGCGCTCAGCCGCGACGCCGGGCCGCTGTCCGACGACCCCGACGT
>NZ_JBFNXQ010000127.1:0-13040 GCF_041018925.1 Geodermatophilus maliterrae | reverse complement strand
GCCGCTCGACCGGCTCCACCGGCACGCCGGTGGCGACGAGCTCGGCGATCGGGGCGTCGCCGGGGCGGACGCGGCTGACCGCGGGGTCGACCTTGGCCTGGCGGAACCGCCGCTTGGCCTGGCCGACCTGGTCGGGCAGCAGCAGCGAGACCACGACACCACCGGCGCCGGCCCGGGCGGTGCGGCCCGAGCGGTGCAGGTAGGTCTTGTGGTCGGCCGGCGGGTCGTAGTGCAGCACCAGCGAGACGTCGTCGACGTGGATGCCGCGGGCGGCGACGTCGGTGGCGACCAGCACCGGGCTGCGCGCGTCGGTGAACGCCTCCAGCGCGCGGCGACGCGCCGACTGCGGGAGCCCGCCGTGGATGGCCTCGGCCTTGATGCCGACCGCCTGCAGGTTCTCGGTCAGCCGGTCGACGCCGAGCTGGGTGCGGGCGAAGACGAGCGTCCGGCCCGGCCGGGCGGCGAGCTCCTGGGTGAGCGGCACCTTGTCGCGGAAGGCGACGCTGTAGGCCAGGTGCTCGGCCGGCGGGGCCTCGCCGCCGGGGCGCACGACCTCGTGCCGGGCGGGGTCGGTCAGGTAGCGGCGGACCAGCGTGTCGACCTCACCGTCCAGCGTGGCCGAGAACAGCAGCCGCTGGGCGTCGGTGCGGGTCTGGTCGAGCAGCTCCTGCACGACGGGCAGGAAGCCGAGGTCGGACATGAAGTCGGCCTCGTCGATGACGGTCACCTCGACCTCGTCGAGGGCGGCCTCGCCCTGGGCGATGAGGTCCTGCAGCCGCCCCGGGGTGGCGATGAGGACGTCGACGCCGCGGCGCAGCTGCTGGATCTGGCGGTACATCGAGGCGCCGCCGTAGACGGTGGCCAGCTGCACGCCGACGGCCTGCCCGAGGGGGGCGAGGGCGTCGTGCACCTGCTGGGCCAGCTCGCGGGTGGGCACGAGCACGAGCCCGCGCGGGGAGCGGCGGCCGCGGCGGGGGTCGGCGCCCAGGCGGGCGAGCAGCGGCAGGCCGAAGGCCAGCGTCTTGCCCGAGCCGGTGGCGGCCTTGCCCAGCACGTCGCGCCCGGCGAGGGCGTCGGGGAGGGCGGAGGTCTGGATGGCGAACGGGCGGCGGATGTCCCGCCGCTCGAGGGCGGTCACCAGCTGCTGGGGCAGGCCCAGCGTGGCGAAGGTGGGACCGGTCGGCTCGGCGGCCGGCTCGAAGACGTTCTCGGCGGCGTTCTCGAGGTCGTTCGGGATGTCGATCTGGGTGTCGACGACGTCGACGGGGTCGAACGAGGACATGCGGGTGTGGGACTCCGATACGGCTCGGGCGCGTCCCGTGGTGGTGCGCGGGCGCCGTCGTCGGCGTCCTCACTGGCGATCGCGGGCGTCCGGGGACGCGGCGGATCTGCACGGATGCGCTCATGCCCGGACGGACCGTCCGGGAGGATGACCGGCGAGTGCCGGTACCTCAAAGGTAGCAGCGGTGATCAGCCGGGGATTCCGGCGAGCGCGGTGGCCGTGGTCACCGCGGCCGGCGCAGGGCCGCGAACCCCGGCCGGACCACCTCGGTGAGCAGCCGCGTCCGCTCGTCCTCGTCGGCGAACGCCGCGGCCAGTGCGCGCTCGGTCACCGTCTGCACGTCGTCCCAGCCCCAGCCGCAGGTGGCGGCGACGGCGGCCAGCTCGCTGGTCACCGAGACGTCGCTCATCAGCCGGTTGTCGGTGTTGATGGTGACCGCGAAGCCCAGGCGGTGCAGTCGGCCGACCGGGTGGGCGGCCAGGGACGGGTAGGCACCGGTCTGCACGTTCGACGACGGCGCGGCCTCCAGCGGCACCTGCTCGTCGAGGACCCGCTGCGCCAGCGGGCCGAGCGGGCCGTCGTCCGGCACCTCGTCGGCGATCCGCACGCCGTGTCCCAGCCGCTCCGCGCGGGCGCCGTCCAGGGCCGCGCGGATGCTGTCGACGCCGGCCGCCTCCCCGGCGTGGACGGTGCGGTGCGCCCCGGCCCGGTCGAGCAGCGCGACGGCCTCCGGGAGCCGGTCGGGCGGGAAGCCGATCTCGGGTCCGGCCAGGTCGAAGCCGACGACGCCGGCGTCCCGGTACCGGACGACGAGCCCCGCGACCTCCTCCCAGCGGTCGGCCTGCCGCATGGCGCACAGCAACGCGCCGACGGTGATCGGCGTCCCCGCCTCGGCGGCCTCGGCGCTGCCCGCCGCGAAGCCGTCGAGGATGGCCTCGACCGCCTCCTCGATGGGTGTGCCGCCCGCGGTCAGCAGCTCCGGGGCCATCCGCACCTCGGCGTACACGACACCGTCGGCGGCGAGGTCGAGCGCGCACTCCCGGGCCACCCGGCGCACCGCCTCGGGCCGCTGCATGACGCCCACCGTGTGCGCGAACGTCTCCAGGTAGCGCACGAGCGAGCCCGAGTCGGCGGCCCGCCGGAACCAGCGGCCCAGCTCTCCGGCGTCGCCGGCGGGGAGGTCGCGGTAACCGGCCTCCTCGGCGAGCTCGAGCACCGTCTGCGGCCGCAGCCCGCCGTCGAGGTGGTCGTGCAGCAGGACCTTGGGGGCGCGGCGGATTGAGTCGGCGTCGAGCGGTGCGGGCACCGGGACATTGTCGTCCTACCGGACCAGCGGGCCCGGAAGGGCTCCGTGGTCGCGGCGCGGGGCCGGAGGCCTCCGGCCACCTCCCCGACCTCAGCCCTCCCGGTCCTGCCAGCGGAAGGTCAGCACGCAGAGCACGAGGCCGGCGAGGCACCAGGCGCCGAGCACCAGCGCCACCCGGCCGAGCTCCCACGACCCGGCCGGCTCCTGCGCGGCCAGCGCGTCGGGCAGGAACACCGACCGCAGGCCCTGCGCCAGCCACTTCACGGGGAACACCGACGCGACGTCCTGCAGCCAGCCCGGCACCCGGTCGAAGGGCAGGAAGACGCCGGAGACGAACTCGAGCACCAGCGCGATCGGGGTCACCGTGGCCGACGCCGACCGGCCGTTGCGGGCCAGCGTGGAGACGGCGATGCCGAGCAACGTGCACGCCGCGGCGCCCAGCACCGCCACCCAGGCGAAGGTCAGCCAGTCCGCGCCCGAGGGCAGGTCGATCCCGTACACGAGGACGCCGACGGCCAGCAGCAGCACGATGGTCGCCAGCGCCACGGCGAGGACCTGCACGACCTTGCCGGCGAAGTAGGCGCTGGCCGGCATCGGCGTGCCGCGCAGGCTCTTGAGCGTGCCGTCCGAGCGCTCGCCGGCGATGTGGATCGCCATGTTCTGCAGGCTCGCGCCGACGATCCCCGCGGTGACCACCCCGGCCATGAAGTACTGCGGGAAGTCGACGCCCGGGCCCAGGTCGTAGTCGAGCGCCGCGCCCAGGGCCAGCAGCAGGATCACCGGGAAGGCGAGGGTGAACACCACCGACTCGCGCTGGCGGAAGAACTCCTTGAGCTCCACCCGCGCACGGGTGCCGTAGACGCGGGCCAGCGAGGGCAGCGCGGGGGTGGTCACGACCGGTCCCCGATCATCTTCAGGTAGACGTCCTCGAGCGTGGGCCGGGCGACCGCCAGGTCGGGCACCTCGCCGGGGAAGCGGGTGGCGAGGTCGCGGACGAACGCCGTCGGCGTCGTCGTCTCGGCCCGGCGCCGGACGCCGTCCTCGGTCCAGCTGACGACGGCGGGTGCCGAGCCGCGCCCGCCCAGCGCCGTGGGGACGGCGACCTCGGCCAGTCGCCCGTGCGCCAGGACGCCGACCCGGTCGGCCAGCGTCTCGGCCTCGTCGAGGTAGTGCGTGGTGAGCAGCATCGTGGTGCCGAGGTCGCGCAGCGAGCGGATCAGCGCCCAGAACTGCCGCCGCGCCTCGGGGTCGAAGCCGGTCGTGGGCTCGTCGAGGAACAGCAGCCGCGGCCGGCCGACGATGCCGAGCGCCACGTCGAGACGGCGCCGCTGCCCGCCGGACAGCGTGCGCCCGCGGGCCCCCGCCTTCTCGGTGAGCCCGACCAGCTCCAGCACCTCCGCCGGGTCGCGGGGGTCGGCGTAGTACGACGCCCGGGCCGCCAGCAGCTCGCGCACCGACAGCTGGCTGTCCCCCGCGCCCGACTGCAGCACGATGCCGAGCTCGGCCTTCCAGCGGCGCCCGCCCCGGGCCGGGTCGACGCCGAGCACCCGCACCTCGCCGCCGTCCCGCTCGCGGTGTCCCTCGAGCACCTCGACCGTCGTCGTCTTGCCGGCGCCGTTCGGCCCGAGCAGCGCGAAGATCTCCCCGCGGCGGATGTCGAGGTCCAGCCCGTCCACGGCGGTGCGATCGCCGTAGCGCTTCACCAGGCCGCGGACGGAGATGGCGGCGTCCGGGTCCAGCGGGTCGCCGGGCTGCGGCCGGCTGTCGCCCACCACGGGCGCGGACGTACGGGTCACGGGAGAACAGTCTCCACCGTCGGAGCAGGCGTCCGGTGCCCCCCTCCGCGGCGGCCCTCCTGCAGGGGCCCGCCGCGAGCCTGCGAGCGGTGGGGGGCAGGAGGGCCCTTCATCACGCCGTGATGCGGTCCAGCAGCAGCGGCAGCGGCTCCTCGCCGGTGTCGACGCCGACCGCGCCCTCCAGCGCCTCCAACGCCCGCGGGATGCGGGCAGCGTCGTCGGTGTGCAGCTCCAGCAGCGGCTGCCCGGCGACCACCTGCTCCCCCACCGCGGCGGTCCACGTGACGCCCGCGGCGGCCGAGACCGGGTCCTCCTTGCGCGCCCGCCCCGCACCGAGCCGCCAGGCGGCCACGCCGAGGGCGTAGGCGTCGAGGCGGGTGAGCGTGCCCGTGGCCGGGGCGGTCACCACGTGCCGCTCGGCCGGCTGCGGCAGCGGCGCGTCGGGGTCGCCGCCCTGGGCGGTGACCATCCGCCGCCACACGTCCATGGCGCGACCGTCGCGGAGGGCCTCGGCCGGGTCGACGTCGCCGCGACCCACGCCGGCCAGCATCTCCCGGGCCAGCGCGAGGGTCAGCTCGACGACGTCGGCCGGGCCACCGCCGGCGAGCACCTCCACCGACTCGGTCACCTCGACGGCGTTGCCCGCGGCGCGGCCCAGCGGCCGGTCCATGGCGGTCACCAGCGCCACCGTGTGCACGCCGGCCGCCTCGCCGAGGCCGACCATCGTGCGGGCCAGCTCGCGCGAGGCCTCGGGGTCCTTCATGAACGCGCCGGACCCGGTCTTGACGTCGAGCACCAGCGCGTCGGCACCCTCGGCGATCTTCTTGCTCATGATCGAGCTGGCGATCAGCGGGATCGACTCGACGGTGCCGGTGACGTCGCGCAGCGCGTAGAGCTTCTTGTCCGCCGGCGCCAGGTCGTTGCCGGCCGCGCAGATGACCGCGCCCACCTCGCGCAGCTGCGCCAGGTAGGCCTCCTCGTGCACGTCGGCCCGCCAGCCCGGGATCGCCTCGAGCTTGTCCAGCGTGCCGCCGGTGTGGCCCAGCCCGCGCCCGGACAGCTGCGGCACCGCCACCCCGCACGCGGCGACCAGCGGCGCCAGCGGCAGGGTGGTCTTGTCGCCGACGCCGCCGGTGGAGTGCTTGTCGGCGGTCGGCCGGCCCAGCGACGAGAGGTCCTTGCGCTCGCCGGAGTCGATCATCGCCTGCGTCCAGACGGCGAGCTCGTCGCGCGCCATGCCGCGGAAGAAGACCGCCATGAGCAGCGCGCTGACCTGCTCGTCGGGCACCACACCGCGGGTGTAGGCGTCGATGACCCAGCGGATCTGGTCGGCCGAGAGCTGCCCGCCGTCCCGCTTGGTGCGGATGACGTCGATCGCGTCCATCAGGCGTCCCGCTCCGCGGCCGCGACCAGGTCGTCGGGGCCGAACGCGTCCGGCAGCACCGTGCGCATCGGCACGATCCCCAGCGAGACGGTCTCGATGAGCATGTCGGCGCCGCCGTGCTCCCACAGCAGCTGCCGGCAACGCCCGCACGGCATGAGCGGCTGCCCGTCCCCGCCGACGCAGGCCACCGCCACCAGCCGGCCGCCGCCGGTGCGGGCCAGGTCGCTGACCATCCCGCACTCGGCGCACAGGCCCAGCCCGTAGCTGGCGTTCTCGACGTTGCAGCCGGTGACCACCCGGCCGTCGTCGACCAGCCCGGCCACGCCCACGGGGAAGCGCGAGTAGGGCGCGTAGGCGTGCGTCATGGCCTCCCGGGCCGCCGTCCGCAGCGCGTCCCAGTCGACCGCGCCGTCCCCGCCCGCCGACCCCTCGGCCACCTAGTGCTCCCCTCGTCGGTACACGAGCCCGTTGGCCTTGGGCATGCGCAGGCGCTGGGAGGCCAGCGACAGCACCAGCAGCGTGGTCAGGTGCGGCGTGAACGACACCAGGCCGGGCGGCAGCTCGTCGACGGTGAGGAAGCCGATCAGCGAGGCCGCCGCCACCACCGCCGCGATGCCGGCCGGCACCAGCCGGCCGCGCACCGCCTGCACCACCGCGATGGCCGCGAGCAGCAGTGCCACCAGCAGGAAGAGCGCGACGACGGCGGAGCGGCTGCGCAGCTGGAGGGCGTCGGTGAAGCCGAACAGGGCGGCGCCCGAGGCCAGCCCGCCGGGCCGCCAGTTGCCGAAGATCAGCGCCGCGAGGCCGATGAAGCCGCGGCCGTTGACCTGCCCCTCGCGGTAGATCCCGGCGATGAACACGAGGAAGACGCCCCCGAGTCCGGCCAGCGCCCCGGAGACGACCACGGCGATGTACTTGAGCCGGTAGACCGGCACACCGAGCGAGTCGGCGGCGGCCGGGTTCTCGCCGCACGAGCGCAGCCGCAGGCCGAACGCCGTCCGCCACAGCAGCAGGTACGTGGCCGGCACCAGCAGCACGGCGATGAGGGTCAGCAGGCCGACGCCGCTGGTCAGGCCGCGCAGGATGCCGGCGAGGTCGCTGACGAGGAACCAGTGCCGGCTCTCCAGCGACCCGAGCAGGTCTGGCCCGGAGGAGACCACCGGGACGGAGAACGTCGGCGGGTTGCCCTGCACCGGCGGGGACTGCGTGACGCCACCACCGGCCGGGTTGTCGGTGTAGAGCAGCTCGGAGAGGAACCGCACGACGCCACCGGCGAGGATGTTGATCGCCACCCCGGAGACGACGTGGTCCACGCCGAAGGTCACCGTGGCCAGCGCGTGGAGCAGCCCGCCGACCGCGCCGAACACCAGCCCGCCGACGACGGCGGCGCCCCAGCCCCACTGGTAGCCGGCGAACCCGGCACCCCAGGTGCCGAGCACCATCATCCCGTCGAGGCCGATGTTGACCACGCCCGCGCGCTCGGCGAACAGGCCGCCGAGCGCGGCCAGGCCGATCGGCACCGCGAGCAGCAGCGCCGCGGCGATGGTCGAGGAGCCGGTCAGCGCCTCCTGGCCGCTGATGACGCGCACCACCGAGAACAGCAGCACGATGCCCAGCAGCAGCCAGGTCAGCCGCCGGGCCCGGCCACCGCCGGTCAGCAGGTCGGTCAGCGGGCCGCGGCTGGGCGGGGTCCCGGTTCCGGGAGGGGTCGTGACGGTGCTCATGCCGGGGCCCCCGCGGGAGCGGAGAGCGCCGGTGGAGCGCTGTCGGAGGGTGCGTTCATGCCCCGGTCCCCTGCCGCTCGTCGCTGCGTTGTCCGGCACCCGCCGTCGGGCTGACGCCGGCGCCGGTGCCCGTGCCGCCGCCGGCCCCGCCGGCGGTCTGCCCGGGCCCGGCGCTGCCGTCACCGGCGACCGCGGTGGCCGGCGCGGATCCGCGCTCGGCCGACCGGAGGGCGACCCGGCGGGCGACCTCGTTGGCGACGACGACGGCGAGCACGATCGTGCCCTGGATGATCGTCACGACCGAGGCCGGGAAGTCCTGGATCTGCAGCGGCACCAGGGACCGGTCGAGGAACGCGAACAGCAGCGCGCCGAACGCGATCCCGATCGGCCTGTTCCGCCCCAGCAGGGCCACCGCGATGCCGAGGAAGCCCAGCCCGGAGGTGAAGTCGGTGGTGTAGGCGTGCGTGGAGCCGAGCAGGTCCGGCATGCCGACCAGCCCGGCCACCGCGCCCGAGAGCAGCATCGTCTTGACGACCATGCCGCGGGCGTCGACGCCGCTGGCGCTGGCCGCCGACGGCGACAGGCCCGCCGCCCGCAGGTCGAAGCCGAAGCGGGTGCGGTTCAGCAGCACCGCGATGACGACGCCGACGACGAGCGCCACGAGCAGGAACCCGTAGAGCTGCCGCGGCGGGTTCGCCAGGCCCAGGACGCCGAGGACGCCGTTGAGGGCGGGCATCCAGCCGGACTCGGGGATCTCGGCGGTGCTGATGATCGACGCACCCTCGGGGCTGCCCCGCAGCGGCCCGGTGAGCAGGTACGACGCGATGCCCAGCGCGATGACGTTGAGCATGATCGAGCTGATGACCTCGCTGACGCCGCGGGTCACCTTGAGCACGGCGACGATGCCGGCCCAGATCGACGCGACGGCCATCGCCACGACCACGATGAACAGCACGTGCAGCGGGCCCGGCAGCGTGACCGCGGCCCCGAGGCCGGCGGCGACGATGGTCGCCAGCCGGTACTGGCCCTCGACGCCGATGTTGAACAGGCCCATGCGGAAGGCGATCGCCACGGCCAGGCCGGCGAGGAACAGCGGCACCGCCCGGTTGAGGACCACCACGATCGCGGTCACCTGCTGGCTCGGGGTGTCGCCGAAGTCGACCATCACGGCGAACACCCGCAGCGGGTCCACCTGCAGGGCGGCCATGACCGCCGAGGAGATGACCACCGCGACGACGACGGCGAGGACCGGCGCCAGCAGCGCGAGGCCGACCCGGCGGAGGACGGTCACGCCGCACCCGCCGTGGTCCGCGCCCCGGTCATGTACCCGCCGAGCTCCTCGGGCGTGACCGAGGAGGGGTCGAGGGTGGCCACCAGCCGGCCGCGCAGCATCACGTGCAGCGTGTCCGACAGGCCGATGAGCTCGTCGAGGTCGGCCGAGACCAGCAGGATCCCCATCCCCTCCGCGCGGGCGTCCTCGAGCAGCCGCCAGATGGCGCCCTGGGCGCCGACGTCGACCCCGCGGGTCGGGTGCGCCGCCAGCAGCAGCCGCGGCCGCGCGCTCATCTCCCGGCCGACGATGAGCTTCTGCTGGTTGCCGCCGGACAGCGCGACGGCCAGCGTGTCCGGGCCGGGGGCACGGACGTCGTACTCGCGCATGATCCGCTCGGTGTCGGTGCGGGCGGCGCGGCGGTCGATGAAGGGCCCCTTGACCGCCGGCGGGCGGGTCTGGTGACCCAGGATCCGGTTCTCCCAGAGCGGCGCGTCGAGCAGCATGCCCTGTCGGTGCCGGTCCTCCGGGATGAAGCCCAGGCCGGCCTCGCGGCGGGCCCGGGTGCTCCACGCGGTGATGTCGTCGTCACCGAGGAGCACCGTGCCGGCGGCCAGCGGGCGCAGCCCCATGACGGCGTCGACGAGCTCGGCCTGGCCGTTGCCCTCGACGCCGGCGATGCCGACCACCTCGCCCTCGCGGACGGTCAGGCTCACCTCGTCGACCGGCGGGCGGCCGGTGGGCGCGGCCACCGTGAGCTCCCGCAGCTGCAGCACGGGCGCCTCGCGCACCGTGGAGGTGCGGACCTGCGGCGAGGGCAGCTCGGTGCCCACCATGAGCTCGGCGAGCTGGCGCACGGTCGTCGTCCTGGGGTCGGCGGTGCCGACGGTGGTGCCGCGGCGGATCACGGTGATCGAGTCGGCCACCCGGCGGACCTCGTCGAGCTTGTGCGAGATGAACAGGACCGTCAGGCCCTCGCGCTTGAGCTCGGCGAGGTTGCCGAACAGCTCGTCGACCTCCTGCGGCACGAGGACGGCGGTCGGCTCGTCGAGGATGAGGATGCGGGCGTCGCGGTAGAGCACCTTGGCGATCTCGACCCGCTGCCGGTCGCCGACGCCCAGGTCCTCCACGAGGGCGTCGGGACGCAGGCCCAGGCCGTAGCGCTCGGAGATCTCGGTGATCCGCCGGCGGGCCTCGGCCCGGTCCAGCCGGCCGCCGCGCGTGGGCTCGCTGCCCAGCACGACGTTCTCCAGGACGGTGAAGTTGTCGGCCAGCATGAAGTGCTGGTGCACCATGCCGATCCCCGCGGCGATCGCGTCGGCCGGGCTGCGGAAGGACACCTCGCGCCCGTGCACCAGGATCTGGCCCTCGTCGGGGCGGTGCTCGCCGTAGAGGGTCTTCATCAGCGTCGACTTGCCGGCCCCGTTCTCGCCCACGATCGCGTGCACCTCGCCGCGGCGGACCCGCAGCTCGATGTCGCGGTTGGCGACCACGCCGGGGAAGCGCTTGGTGATGCCGCGCAGCTCGACGGCCAGGGGCTCGGCCCCGCCGTCCGGGCCGCCGCTCCGGGTGCCGGCGCCCGCGCCGGGGCCGGGTGGCGCACCGCCGGCCGGGGTGCCTGGTGTGGCCATACCTGGTGTGGGCATGGTGGGCCCTTCCCTGTCCTCGCGGCTCGCGGGTGCGCGGGCTCGCGTTCCACTCTGCTGCACCGGCGCCGCGGGATCGACCGCGCCACCGGGCCGTGCGGCGTCCCGGACCGCAGGACGCCCGTCGGCATCCTGCACGACGGCGGGGTCGCCGGCGCGCCCCCTCACGACGGCGGGCCCGGGGGACGGTTGCTCCCCCGGGCCCGCCGTGTGCACGGACCTCGATCTGCCGGCCGTGGGGCCGGCGGCGGTCACGGGGTCGTCGGGACCTCGATCTCTCCGTCGACGATCTGCTGGCGGTACTGGTCGATCTGGTCCTGGATGTCGTCGATCTGCCCACCCGAGGTGGACAGGCCGACGCCGTCGGCCTCCAGGTCGTAGACGATGTCCGAGCCGCCCTCGACGCTGCCGTCGACGTAGGAGTCGATGAAGGCCGAGACCGCGGTGTCGACCCGCTTGAGCATCGACGTCATGATCACGGCCTGCAGCGCCGGGTCGTCGACGGTCTGGAACTGGTCGGAGTCGACGCCGATGGCCCGGCCGCCGGCCGCCGCGGCCGCCTGGAAGACGCCCAGGCCCGAGCCGCCCGCCGCGTGGTAGACGATGTCCGCGCCGCCCTCGTACATGCCCTGGGCGACCAGCAGGCCGCGGTCGGGGGCGTTGAAGCCGGAGAAGTCACCGGCCGGCGAGATGTACTGCCGGTCGATGGTGATCTGCGGGTTGACCGCCTGCGCGCCGGCGACGTAGCCGGCCTCGAACTTCTGGATCAGCGGGGACTCGACGCCGCCGACGAAGCCGACGTGGCCGGTCTCGGACTTCAGCGCCGCGGCGACACCGGCGAGGAACGAGCCCTCCTCCTCGGCGAAGAGCAGTCCGGTGAGGTTGTCGGCGCCGACCTCCTCCGCGGAGGAGTCGATGATCGCGAACTGCGTGTCGGGGTACTGCTCGACCACGTCGCCGATCACCTCGCCGTAGGCGAAGCCGACCGCGATGATCGGGTTGAAGCCCTCGTCGGCCAGCTGCGTCAGCAGGTCGGCGCGGTTGGAGCCGTCGGCGTTGGGGCTGAGGTCCCGGAAGTCGCCACCGTTCTCCTCGACGGCGGCCTCCAGGCCGGCGACCGCCGCGTCGTTGAACGAGCGGTCACCGCGGCCACCGGTGTCGAAGGCCAGACCGATGCGCAGCTCACCGCTGGCGCCCTCCCCACCGCCGCTGCCGCCGCTCTCGCCGCCGGTCTCGTCGCTGGCACAGGCGGCCAGGGCCATGCTGCCGGCCAGCAGCATGGCCGCGACCTTCATCTTCCGCGCTCGGCGCAAGACGCACTCCTCTCTGGGGGGAGCCACCCGCGCCAACGGTGGGGGTGCCTCCCGTGGGGTCCTGGTCCGTCTCGTCCGGGTGCGACCCGGCACGGCCGGGCGCCGGACGCGACGACTCGGGCACGCTAACCGCGGACGGCGGCCGCGCCGCCACCCGGGCGACGGACCGAGATGGGATCGTTGCGAAGCGACACCCGGTCGTGGCCGGGCCGTGGTCTGCCGCCCCGCACGACCGGGCCGGCTCCCGTCCCGTTAGCGTCCGGCCCGTGGGGCGAGGACCGGGGGCGCGGCGGCCGGTGCGGGCGCTGCTGGGCGCGCTGGTGCTCGCCGTCGGGCTCGGGACCGCCTCCCCCGCCGCGGCCGCGCCGTCGACCGCTCCGGGCAGCGAGGCGCCCCGCCCCACGGCCGACCCCGCCGCGCCCACGCCGACCGCCCCGCTGCCCGGCGGGCCACCGCAGGGCTCCGCTCCCGGTGGTGTAACCGTCGGTGGTGAGGGGCTGGACACCCGCGGCACGGCCGTCGTCGACGGCGCCCCTCCCCTGCCCGACGGCGTCGCGGCGGCCGGCTGGCTGGTCGCCGACGCCGGCACCGGGGACGTCCTGGCCGCCCGCGACCCGCACGGCCGCTACTACCCGGCCAGCACGCTCAAGACGCTGACGCTGCTCACGCTGGTCCACCGGCTGGACCCGGGACTGGTGGTCGAGGGCACGGTCGAGGACGAGTCGGTGGAGGGCAGCCGCGTCGGCATGGTCGCCGGTGGGCGCTACTCCGTGGCGCTGCTGTTCCAGGCCCTGGTGATGCAGTCGGGCAACGACGCGGCCAACGCGCTGGCCCGCGTGGCGGGCGGCACGGCAGCGACGGTGCGGGCGATGAACGCGCGGGCACTGGAGCTCGGCGCCTTCGACACGGTGGCCGGGACGCCGTCGGGACTCGACGTCGCCGGGCAGTCGTCCTCGCCCTACGACCTGGCGCTGGTCTTCCGGGAGCTGGTCGCCGACCCGGTCACCGCCGCGGTCCTCACGACGACCAGGGCACAGGTCCCGGGCGTCGAGGGGCGCTCGGCCGGCTTCGAGATCCAGAACAAGAACCCGCTGGCCGGGTACCCGGGTGGGCTGGGTGGCAAGACCGGCTTCACCGACGCCGCACGGCACACCTTCGTCACCGCCGCCGAGCGCGAGGGGCGGCGGCTGGTGGTCAGCGTGATGGGCACCGAGAACCGGCCGCTGCCCGCCGCCGACCAGGCCGCGCTGCTGCTGGACTGGGGCTTCGCCGTGCCCGCCGCGCTCGGCGGGGTCGGCAGGCTGGTGCGCTCGGCGGCC
>NZ_JBFNXQ010000126.1:0-13209 GCF_041018925.1 Geodermatophilus maliterrae | reverse complement strand
GGGCCGGCGCGCCGGCTGAGGCCGGGCCCCAGCCGTCCCCGGTGGTCGCGGCACGGCACGCACGCCGGGCTCCGACCGACCCTCGATCGGGTCGTGGCTGGTCCCGGGGACGCGGACGTGCTGCACAATCGTCCGTCGGGTGCGCGCCGGTGTCCGACCCCGCCCCGAGGCGGGTCGGTGTTCGTGCGTCACGAGGGCGGGAGCGGTGGCGTACCGGCCGCGCGCAGAGATGGGGGACGCACGCATGACCGGAGCGACGTCGCCCTCCGTGGTGACGGTGATCCGGCCACGCCGGGCCAGGACCCTGGTCGAGTGGGGGGAGCTGTGGGCCTACCGCGACCTGCTCTACTTCCTCACCTGGCGCGACATCAAGGTCCGCTACAAGCAGACGGCGCTGGGTGCGGCGTGGGCGGTGCTCCAGCCGCTCCTCACGATGGTCGTCTTCAGCATCTTCTTCGGCAGGCTGGCCGGGATCGACCCGGGCGGCGTGCCCTACCCCGTCTTCGCCTTCGCAGCGCTGGTCCCCTGGACCTACTTCGCCAACGCGGTCACCCAGGCGAGCAACAGCCTGGTGCAGCAGGAGTCGGTCCTGACCAAGGTCTACTTCCCGCGGGTCATCGTGCCGACCGCGGCTGTCCTCGCCGGCCTGGTCGACGTCTCCATCGCCTTCGTCGTCCTGGTCGGGATGATGCTCGCCTACGGCGTCCTGCCCACGGCGGCCGTGCTGGCCCTGCCCCTGCTCGTGCTGTTCGCCGCCCTCACGGCTCTGTCCGTGGCGTTGTGGCTGTCCGCGCTCAACGTGCGCTACCGCGACGTCCGGTACACCCTGCCCTTCATCGTGCAGGTCTGGCTGTTTGCGTCGCCGGTCGCCTACCCCTCCTCGCTGGTGCCGGAGGCATGGCGGCCGGTGTACGGGCTCAACCCGATGGTCGGGGTCGTCGACGGGTTCCGGTGGGCACTGCTCGGCGACGTGCCGGCTCCCGGCGTGAGCTTCTGGGTCTCCGTCGCCGTCGTCCTCCTCCTCCTCGTGGGTGGGCTCGCGTACTTCCGCCGGATGGAGAGGTCGTTCGCCGATGCCGTATAGCGACGGGGACCTCGCACTCCGGGTGGAGGGTCTCGGCAAGCGCTACCGGCTCGGAGAGCGCGAGCCCTACCTGGCCCTCAGGGACGTCATCAGTCGCGCGGTGCGCAGGCCCGGGCGCCGGCGCGCGGATCCCGACGCCTCGTTCTGGGCGCTGCGGGACGTCAGCTTCGAGGTCCCCTCCGGGGAGGCGCTGGCCATCGTCGGCCGCAACGGCGCCGGCAAGAGCACCCTGCTGAAGATCCTCAGCCGCATCACCGAGCCGACCGAGGGGCAGGCCGTGGTCGCCGGCCGGGTCGGCGCGCTCCTCGAGGTGGGCACCGGCTTCCACCCGGAGCTGACCGGCCGGGAGAACGTGGCGCTCAACGGCGCCATCCTGGGCATGCGACGCCACGAGATCGGGGCCAAGTTCGACGACATCGTCGACTTCGCCGGGGTCGCCCGCTTCGTCGACACCCCCGTCAAGCGCTACTCGAGCGGCATGCGCGCCCGGCTGGCCTTCGCCGTGGCCGCCTTCCTCGACACCGACATCCTGGTGGTCGACGAGGTGCTCGCCGTGGGCGACGCCGAGTTCCAGAAGAAGTGCCTGGGCACGATGGGCGATGCCGCTCGCGGGGGACGGACGGTGCTGTTCGTCAGCCACAACATGACCGCCGTGGAGTCGCTGTGCCAGCGGGCGGTGTGGCTCGACGGCGGACGGGTGGTCGCCGACGGGCCCGCGCTCGAGGTGGTCGGCCAGTACCTGTCGACGTCCTTCTCACAGCTCGGCGAGCAGATGTGGGCCGACGTCGGTTCGGCGCCCGGCAACGACGGGGTCCGCATCCGCCGCGCAGCGGTTCGGCCGGAGTCCGGGGCCCCGTCCGATCCCATCGACGTCCGCACACCGCTGGCGCTGGAGTTCGAGTACTGGAACCTGCGGCCCGGTGCGCAGCTCAACCTCAGCCTGCACGTGTACAACGCGCAGGGGGTCATGGTCTTCAACGCCCTGCCCTACCAGGAGAAGGTCTGGCAGGGACGGCCGTTCCCCCAGGGGCTGTACCGCGACACCTGCCACGTCCCCGGCGACCTGCTCAACGACGGCACCTACCGGATCGACCTGATGGTCGTGGAGGGCAACCGCGCCATCTACCGGCACGACGAGATCCTCGTCTTCGAGGTGCGCGACGACCCCGGCAGCCGGGACGGCTGGTTCGGCTCCTGGGAGGGAGCCGTGCGGCCGGCGCTGGCGTGGGAGACCGAGCAGTTGGCCGGCGACGCGGCACTGGAGACGGCCCTTGACTAGACGGCCGGAGGCCGGTCCCGCGTACACCGGTGCCCGGTACGCCGCGTCGCTGGCGGAGTTCGGGACGCCGGTCCACCTGCCCCGGAGCGGGGGCTGGTTGCTCGAGCGGCCGGTCCCCGGTACGGCCCTCCGCGACCTGACGGGGCCCTATCCCCTGTTCGCCTGCCGGGACTGGTCCGGGCTGGGGGCCGACCTCGACGAGCTGGAGGGTGCCGCGGTCAGCGTGGTGCTCGTCCCCGACCCGCTCTCCGGCGTCCCGGTCGACCTCCTGCGGACGGCCTTCCGCGACCACGTCACGCCCTTCAAGCAGCACCTCGTCCGCGAACTGGCGACGGCGGTGCCGCTGACCTCCTCGCACCGGCGGCACGTCCGCCGTGCCCTCCGGTCCGTCGAGGTCGAGGTCGTCGCCGACCCCCTCCGCCACCTCGACGACTGGGTGCGGCTCTACGGACACCTCGTCGGACGCCACCGCCTGACGGGGGTCCGCGCCTTCTCGGTGGAGGCCTTCCGGCAGCAACTGGCCCTCCCCGGCCTGGTCGCCGTCCGGGCCGAGCGCGACGGGGTGACGGTGTGCATGACGCTGTGGCTGGTCGGCGGCGAGAACGCGTACTACCACCTCGGCGCCTCGTCCGACGCCGGGCGGGAGGTCAGTGCCTCCTACGCGGTGTTCGCCATCGCGCTGGACCACCTGCGGGACCGGGGGGTGCGGTACGTGGACCTCGGCGGTGTGGCCGGCGCCGAGCACCGGGACGACGGACTGTCCCGCTTCAAGGGCGGCTGGGCCAACGCGGAACGGGTGGCTCACCTGTGCGGGCGCATCCTCGACCGCCCGTCGTACACAGCGCTGACTGCCCTCGCTCCTGCGGCCGGGAGGTGGTTCCCTGCCTACCGGGCTGGAGACCGCGACCCGTCGGGGCAGGTCCGGGCCGCGGAGGAGACGAGGGGCGTGGTGACGTGAGCAACGCAGTCGACCGAGGGGGCGAGGCGTCCTTCGCCGTCCTCGGAGGAGCGCCGGCGTTCGACCGGCCCCGGCACGTCGGGCGGCCCAACCTCGGCGACCGCGAGCGGCTGATGGCCCGCATCGAGGGGGTGCTCGACCGGGTCTGGCTGACCAACGGCGGGCCCCTCGTCCAGGAGTTCGAGGCCGCGGTGGCCGCTGTGGCGGGCGTCCGCCACTGCGTCGCCACCTGCAACGGCACGCTCGCCCTGGAGATCGCCATCCGCGCGGCCGGCCTCTCCGGCGAGGTCATCACGACGCCGTTCACCTTCGTCGCGACGCCACACGCCCTGCGGTGGCAGGGCATTACCCCGGTCTTCGCCGACGTCGACCCCCGGACGCACAACGTCGACCCGCGGCAGGTCGAGCGGCTCATCACCCCCCGCACCACCGGGATCCTCGGGGTCCACCTGTGGGGTCGGGCGTGCCCCGTCGACGAGCTCGCGGCCATCGCCGACCGGCACGGCCTCACGCTGCTCCTCGACGCCTCGCACGCCTTCGGCTGCTCGAGCGGTGGACGCATGGTCGGCGGCTTCGGCACGGCGGAGACGTTCAGCTTCCACGCCACGAAGTTCGTCAACTCCTTCGAGGGCGGGGCGATCGTGACCGACGACGACGCCTTCGCCGAGCGGGCCCGCCTCGTCCGCAACTTCGGTTTCGCCGACTACGACCAGGTCCAGGGCCTGGGGACCAACGGCAAGATGTCGGAGGTCGCCGCGGCTATGGGATTGACGTCGCTCGAGTCCCGCGACCACTTCGTCGCGGTCAACCACGAGAACTACGCGGCCTACCGAGCAGGGCTGGCCGGGATCCCCGGCATCGAGCTGGTGCCCTACCGGGACGAGGACCTCACCACGCGGCAGTACGTGGTGGTCGAGGTCGACGGGTCGGCGGACCTGACGCGCGACGACCTCTACCGGGTGCTCTGGGCGGAGAACGTCCTCGCCCGGCGCTACTTCCACCCGGGCTGCCACCGGATGGAGCCCTACCGATCCGAGCAGGACCCCGAGCGCCTGCGCATGCCGGAGACCGACCGCCTCGCAACCCGGACGCTGACGCTGCCCACCGGCACCGGGGTCGACCTCGCCGACATCGCGATGGTCTGCGACCTCGTCCGGCGGGCGATGGCGGCCGGGCGGCCGCTCGGGGAGCTCGTCCGGGCACAGGCGGCCGGCAGCCGCCCGGTGCTGGCGGCCGTGCCGGATGACGGGGCGGGCACCGGGTGACGGCGGCCGCCGGGGGACGGTCGCGCGTGCGCGTCAGCGTCCTCGTCACCGCCTACGAGCACCAGGCCTACGTCGGACGCGCCATCGAGGGGGTCCTCCAGCAGACCGGCGTGCCGTTCGAGCTGATCGTCGGGGACGACTGCTCGAGCGACGACACGCGGTCGGTCGTCGCCGACCTCGCCCGCCGGCACCCGGACACCGTTCGCGTCCACTTCCCGGACACCAACCGGGGCAGGGGCGGGAAGGTCCTGTTCAGCGACCTCGTCGGCCTGTCCCGGGGGGAGTACATCGCCGGGCTGGACGGTGACGACTACTGGAACTCGCCGGAGAAGCTGCGCACGCAGGTCGCGCACCTGGACCGGCACCCCGAGTGCGCGATGGTCTTCCACAACGTGATCAGGACGTTCGAGGACGATGCCCGGCCCGACGAGCTGTACCTGACGCCGACCCCCGCGCGTCGACTCGGGTGGCAGGACCTCCTGAGGTCCAACCCGGTGCCGGCGTGCAGCCCGCTGTTCCGGAGGGAGGTCCTCGACCCCCTGCCGCCCTGGTACTTCGAACTGCCGTGGGGTGACTGGCCGCTCTACTTCCTGGCCGCGCAGCACGGTGAGATCGACTACCTGCCGGGGGTGTGGGGCGTCTTCCGGTTCCACGGGAGGGGCCTGTACTCCGGGCTCCCGGACGTCGCCCGGAGACGCAGCGAGGTCGAGTTCTTCCGGCGGCTCGAGGGCGTCCTGCCGCCGGCCGTGGAGGCCGACCGCCGGCGACGGTTGGCGCTGGCCCTGAGCCGCCTCGCCGCGGCCCACCTCGCGCTCGGCGAACGCCGGGCCGCCCGGACGGCACTGGCGGACAGCTTCCGGGTGTGGCCCCCCGACCCGCGCAGGCTGCGCCGCGGCGAGGGGGAGCGCGCACGGCTGTACCGATGGGCCAGGACCCGGCTCCCGTTCCCCCTGCCCGCCGTCGACGACCGACGCGCGACTCCGCGGGCGGATCCCCGGCCGACGGGACGCGGCACGGCTGCGCGCACCCGGTCCCCCCGCTGACCACGACCCGGTTGGAGAGGCATGTTCACCAAGTCGGCACCCTTCTACGACGCGCTCTACCACTTCGTCGACTACGAGGGCGCGACACGACGACTGCACGAGCTGGTGCAGCAGCGGGCGCCTACCGCGACGACGCTCCTCGACGTCGGCTGCGGCACCGGCCGCCACCTCCAACACCTGAGGCAGTGGTACGACGTCGCCGGCCTCGACCTGGACCCGCAGCTCCTCGTGGCCGCGCGGGAGCGGTGCCCGGGCGTGCCGTTCCACGAGGCCAGCATGGTCGACTTCGCGCTGCCCGAGCGGTTCGACGTGGTTACCTGCCTCTTCAGCGCGATCGGCTACGTGCAGACGCCGGAGGTCATGCACCAGGCCGTCGGCACCATGGCCGCACACCTCAACCCGGGTGGCGTGTTGGTCGTGGAGCCCTGGTTCGAGCCGGACCGCTACTGGAGCGACACGATCACCGCCAACCACCACGACGCTCCCGACCTGAAGATCTGCTGGATGTACACCAGCAAGCGCGACGGGGACGTCTCTGTCCTGGACATCCAGTACCTGGTGGGCACCCCGGACCGGGTGGAGCACCTCTCCGAGCAGCACCGCATCGGGCTCTTCACGCAGGAGCAGCACCTAGCGGCGATGGCCGACGCCGGTCTGACCGGCCTCGAGCACGACCCCGCGGGCCTGGTGGGACGTGGCCTCTACGTCGGCACGAGGCCCCGATCGTGAGGCGCAGGCCCACCGCCGGCCGCCCCGTCACCGCGGCGGGCTGACGTGGACCCGGTGACCCGAGAACTCCGGGACCACTACGCCGAGACGTTCCGCCGGCACGGCCCGTCCCCCCTGGGTGTCGACTGGCGGGGCCTGCCGGACCTGGAGCTCCGCTACCGCAAGATGCTGGAGGTCATCCCCGCCGGCCGCCGGCACCGGCCGACGGTGCTCGACGTGGGCTGCGGCTTCGGCGGCCTCTACGCCTACGCCCTCGACCAGGGCCTCGACCTGCGCTACACGGGCATCGACGTCGTCCCGGAGATGATCACCCACGCCCGAGCCACCCTGCCGTCGGGGGAGTTCCGCTGCGAGGACGTCTTCGAGCTGCCCCCGGGGAGTCGCTACGACTACGTGGTCTGCAACGGCATCCTCACGCAGAAGCTGACGACCTCGACGCGGGACATGGACCGTCACGCACAGCGGCTGATCCGTCGGCTCCACGAGCTCAGCACCGTCGGCGCCGTCTTCAACGTCATGACGTCGAAGGTCGACTACACCAAGGACAACCTGTACCACCGGCACCCCGCCGAGCTGCTCGCTTGGTGCATGGCCGAGGTGACCGATCGCGTGCGCGTCGACCACGCCTACCCGTTGTACGAGTACAGCGTCTACCTGTACCGGGAGGGCGTCGAGTGACCGGGCCGCCCGCCGGCGAACGCCGCCGCACCGCGGACCCCGACGCCGGCTGGTGCGCGTGTCACGACAGACCCTGATCCCGCTCGACGACCGCGCAGGCTGGGAGCGTGCCCTCGACGGTCTGCCGCACGCGTTCGGGCACACGTGGGCGAGCTGCCGGGCCATGCACCTGACAACCGGGTGGCCCACGTCCCTCTACGTGTGGGAGGACGGGTCCTCCCGGTTCGCCTGCGCGATCGCCGAGCGGGGCGGTCCCGGCACCGTCGACGTCGTGACCCCGTACGGGTTCGGGGGGTTCGTCGGGACCGGCCCGGAGGGTGGCCTGCTGCCGCAGTGGCAGGAGTTCGCGCGTGCCCGGGGCTACGTCTGCGGGTACCTCGGCCTCAACCCGCTGTTCGTGCCGCCGGTCTGCCGTGCGTCCGGGGACTACGGCGAGCACAACGACGTCCACGTCCTGGCGCTCGACAGCGGGCCGGACCGGCTGTTCGCGAGGCTGTCGGGGAACCGACGGAGGCAGGTCCGGGCCTTCGAGACGGCGCCTGCCCGACTGTCGGCGGACCGGGAGCGACTGGCCGAGTACTTCCTCGCGGGCATCGACGACTTCCTGCGGTCCCGCGGCGCCGGCTACGCCTCCCTCCTGGGCGGCAGGACCTGGCGGGCGCTGCTCGAGCGTGACGAGGTCTTCGTCCTGGGCGTCGAGGAAGACGGCTCCCTCGTGGCCGCGTCCGTCTTCGCCCACACGCCGTACTGCGGTGAGTACCTGTTCGGCATCTCCAGCCCGGCCGGGAGGGCGTACTCCGCCGTCCTGGTGTGGGCCGCGGCACTGCGGCTCGCCGAGTCGGGTGTACCCCGGCTGAACCTGGGCGGGGGTGTGCGGCGGGGCGACGGCATCGCTGCCTTCAAGGAGCGCTTCGGCGGCGAGCGGCTCCCGCTCGGAGCGCTCAGGCAGGTCTACCGGCCGGCCGCCTACGCCCGCCTGTGCGCCGCCGCCGGCCGCGACCCCGGCGACCGGACCGGCTTCTTCCCGCCCTACCGGGCGCCTCGCGACGGTCGGCAGGCGACCGGCGGAGCCTCCTGACCCGGCTCACCGCCACCGCCGGGGACGCGAGCGCGCCGACCGTCGCGAGAACCGCCGCCGGGCGAGGACCTCGTCGTAGAGCGCCTCGTAGGACCGTGCCATCGCCTCGGCGGTGAAGCGACGCCGCGCCTCGACCTCCGCGGCCGCGGCCAGCCGGTGACCCAACCCCGGGTCGGCCGCCAGCCGGGCGAGGGCGCTCCGCAGGGCTGCGACGTCGTCGACCGGGACGACGAGTCCCGACTCGCCGTCGCGGACGGCGTCCGGGATGCCGCCGACGGGCGTCACCACCAGGGGGACCCGCCCCAGCATCGCCTCCAGGACGACCAGCGGCAGACCCTCGTAGCGGCTGGGCACGGCGAGCACGTCGAAGGACCGCACGTACCCGGAGGCGTGGTCCGACCAGCCGAGCCACGACACCCTGCCGTGCAGGCCCAGGTCGGCGGCCAGCCGCTCGAGCCCCGCCCGTTCCTGGCCGTCACCGACGACCACGACGTGCACCTCCGGGAGGCCGGCGACCGCGCGGAGCAGGACGTCGAACCCCTTCTGCTCGTGGAGTCGGCCGACGGCGCCGACGACCACCCGGCCCGGTGGGGCCGGCACGGCGCGGCGCTCCTCCGGCTCCGGCACCCCGTTGTGCACCACCCGCACGGTCCCCTCGCCCAGCCCGAGGAGCTGCTCGACCTCCCGGGCCGCGCCGGAGCTGACGCCCACGACGGCGGCGAGGTGGGAGGCGGTGGCGCGCACGAGTCGGGCGATGCGCGGCCCGGGCATCGGCATGGGGAGGTGTGCGACCCCGATCACCGGGACCCGCGGTAGGGTCGCCGCCGACAGGACCGTGTAGGGGTCTGCGAAGGGCACCGGGAGGTTGAGCTGCACGATGTCGGGGCTGATCCTCGCCATCGCCTGCCGGTGAACCCAGATCCGCCCGAGGTCCCGGTCGTCCCTGATGGGCGGGACGGTGTCCCAGCCCGTGCCCGGGCGGCGGGCCGCGAGGCGCTCCACGACCGCGGGGTCCACACCCAGCAGGTCGACGTCGATCCGCTCGTCGAGTGCTGCGAGCAGGTGGCCGAGCACGATCTCGGCGCCTCCCCACGCTGTCGCCCCGCAGAACGCGAGCAGGTGCAGCGGCCGGGGCCCCGTCACAGTCCGGGAGCCCGTCCGTGAGGGTCCTCGTCGTGGCGGAGGAGTACCCGTGGCCGGCGCGCTCGGGCGGTCGTCAGCGGCTGCACTGGATCCTCCGCATGCTGTGCGCCCGTGCGACCGTCGACCTCCTGGTCATCGAGGAGCACCCGTCCCGGTCGGCCCCGGAGCCGCCACCGGAGGTGCCGATCCACCGGCTGACGCGGGTCGTCGCCGGTCACCAGGTCCTCAGCGCGGGAGGACGGTTCACCCGGTGGCTGTTCGGCCGCCTGCCGAGGAGCGTGGTCGGGCGAGACTGGACCTCCGCTCGCTCCGCCGTGGGCGAGTGGGCCGACGACAGCCACGACCTCGTCTGGTTCGTCCACACCTCTGTCTACCTCGCGCTGCGGCACCACCTGCCCGGACCCCACGTCGTGGACCTGGACAACCTGGAGTCCTCGCTCCGAGCGCACCGCAGGCGCAGTCGTCGCTGGCAGGCGGCGAGGACGTTCCGCGGGGCCGTGTGGGAGCGGGCGCGGGCCGCCGCCGACGTCCTCGACAAGCGCAGGTGGCGGCGGCTCGAGCGGGGCATCGCCCGGGCGGCGACGGTGTCGTTGGTCTGCAGCGACCTCGACTGGCGACGCCTGGACGAGCCTCGGGTGCGGGTGCTGCCCAACGGCTACGAGCTGTCCGTCGACTGCCAGCCGGTGGCCCCTCCGGAGGGCGCTGACGGGGACCCCGTCCTGCTCATGGTCGGGTTGATGATCTACGAACCCAACAGGGACGCGGCGCTGTACTTCGCAAGCGAGGTCCTCCCCCTGATCCGCGCCCAGGTCCCAGGAGCCCGGTTCCGCATCGTGGGCCGGTACGACCCGGCGGACTCGCACATCCTCTCCGACCTCCCGGGTGTCGACCTCGTCGGTGAGGTGCCCGACGTCGCCGTGGAGCTCGCGAGGGCCAGCGTGGTGGTGGTGCCCATCCGGTACGGCGGGGGGACGCGGATCAAGATCCTCGAGGCGTTCGCCTACGAGGTGCCGGTCGTGAGCACGTCGATCGGGTGTGAGGGACTCGACATCGAGGGCGGCAGACACCTCCTGGTGGCCGACCGCCCGGTGGACTTAGCAGCGGCCTGCTGCGACCTGCTGGCCGACGCGGGCCTGCGGAAGGCGATCGGCACGGAGGCCAGACGGCTCTGGGAGACCCGGTACCGCTGGGCGCTCATGGCCCCGGTGGTGGACGACGTCCTCCGGACCGTTGTCCCGCACGGGACCTGACACGCCACCGTCCGGCCGCTGTCGTCACCGCCCCCGGGCCGTGGCGGACCCGAGGTGATCGGCGCCTCACCGTTGCAGCGCGCGCCAGGCCACCCCCAGCGCCGGGTGTGCCAGCCAGGCGCCGGTGAGAGACGCGAGGTGCCCGAGGGGAGCGGGCGCCGCCCCCCGCAGGTCACCGGCCCGGCGCTCAGCGGACCGGCTGTGGTGGATCCAGCACAGTGTCGCCAGCGCACCCAGGGCGGAGGTCGGGATCCCCGCCGATCCTGCAGCGGAGTGGACCCAGCGGAAGAGGCGTGCCGAGTGCTCGGACTCGCCGGCGAAGACGCGCAACACCCGCGCGACGCGGGTCGGGGTGTCCGCGGGCCCGTCCACCTGTGCGAGCACGTCGGCGGCGAAGTAGAGCAGGTCCCATATCGGGAACCCCGGCCGCCGGGCCGACTCCCAGTCCACGGCCGTGAAGTCGCGCCCGTCGGTGATGAGGTTCCAGCCGCCCAGGTCGTTGTGCTGAAGGACCGCGGGGATCGGGGGGACGCTGTCGACGAGGTCAGCGGGAGCCCCGACCGAGACACCGGCCTCGATCACTGCACGCCGCATCCGCGCCCGCTCCGCCTCGAGGGCGGACCCCGGCTGAGCGGTGTGGCGGCCCACGTCCTCGATCCAGTCGGCGATCGAGTCGAGCAGGTGCCACGGGCGCCGGTGGAGCAGGAGCGAGAGCTGGTTGCCAGCGGCCGCCGTCTCGACCGACGCCGTCAGACCGCCGGCGTCGACGAGGCCGAGGTAGGTCGGAGCCCGGGCAGCCACCGGCCCGCCCGCCGCCCGCACGAGGGCCAATCCGGCGGCGTCGTCGACGAACGACCGGTCGTAACCCGCGACACGGCTGAACTTGACCACCCACGCCGGCTGTGACCCGTCCAGGACCGTGAACACGGCTCGCTGCAGCACGTCGCCGGTACCCAGGCGGAGCAGCCACGGGCGGTCCGCACGGAGCCCCACCTCGGCAGCTGCCCGCAGTACGGCCGGCACGGGATCGGTCCCGCCGTGCTGCAGGACCAGCGTCGCCGACGAGCGGGACGGGGCGAGCAGCCCCAGCGGTACCGGTAGCCGGGTCGCCAGAGCCGCCGTCCGGCTCGCGCCGCGGACGAGGCCACTGGTCGAGGCGGACGTCCGCAGCAGGTACCGGAGCCCGGTCCGGGGGACGAGGGGGAGGACCAGGCGGGGGGCTCCGAGGTCGCCGCGGACCAGGAGCGGGTGGGCCGCCCTCCCCGTGAGCCGGAGGTCGACCGGGGGCCGGCCCAGCAGCAAGTGTGCTCGGGCCGGGAGCCGGAGCGCCTCCCGTGAGCACCTCGCGGTGGCGACCACGAGGTCCGGTCGGGCACCGTGCCGTGCCGTGGCCTCCGCCACCTCGACGCCAGCCTCACGCAGACCTGCGGCCATCGCCCTCACCTGTGGCTGTCGCCCGTCACCCAGGACGACCGCGTGCTCGACGGTGTGGGGGAGGACGAAGCGCAGGTCTGCACCGCGGAGGGTCATCGCAGCCAAGGTAGTGCCGGTCTGTCCCACCCGCGGGGAGGGCGGCCAGGAGCGCGTGCCCGGTCACAGCTCCGGCCACGCCGCCCGGCGCCGCTGCGCGAGCGCCGTCCGTCGCGGGACGGCCGCGGGTGTGCCACCTGGTCCGCGCCGTCTCGCCGTGACGGGTGTTGCCCGTCGCTGTGACCCGGGTGGGATGGATGGGACTGACGGGACAGCAGGGTGACGTTCCGCTGACCCCTCTGGCATGTAACGGTACTGATATCGCACAATCACGCTGTGTGGTGGATGTGGGCGCTGGGCGGACTGGTCGCGTGGCTGGTCCTCGGCCTCCTCCTGGGAACGGTGGTCGGCCGGGCCGTGCGGCTCGCCGACAGGCGTACCGCGGGGACCGGCTCCGACCACCTGACCACGGGCGACCTCCCCTGGGCCTCCACCCGTCCGGTGTCCGCGACCCAAGTGCGACGACGTGTCCCCATCCCGCCGGTCGCCGTGGCGCTCGCCGTCACCGGGGTCGCCTTGGAGACGGTCGGCTACGCCGTCCGGCTCGCCGACGTCCCGGGACGCGCCGGCCGGCTCCTGTCCATGGACGCACCCTTCTCCGTCCCGCGCTTCTACATCGCCGCGCTCCTCGCCGCCGCGGCCGTCGCGGCGGCGGTGGGAGGTGCCGGTCTGGGGGAGCGCCGTACGTGGTGGACCGCGGTGGCCCTGGTCACCGGCTGTGCCGCTGCGATCAAGACCGGTAGCACCGTCCACGCCGATGCACTGTCGTGGGCCAGCGACTCGTTCACCCCAGTCGGCGCGGTCCTGCTCAGCGTGGTCGTCGTGGGTGCTGTCGTCGGAGGGCTGTGGTCGCTCAGCCGCGGTGACCGCCGCGACCGGCGCCGTGTCCTGGGGTGCCTGAGCCTGTACGCCGCTGCCTCCGTGGGGCTCTCTGCCGTGTCGGGCACCGTCGGAAGCGCCCTCGGTGGCGGCAGCCGGTGGGCGGCCATGGCGACCTTGGTCGAGGAGTGCGGCGAGGCGGTCGGCGCGGTGGCCCTCCTGGTCGCCGTCCTCGTCGGTGTGGCGCCGCGCCTCGTGCTCCCGGCCGGATGGGCCCTCCGGCGGACCGACGACGCCCACACGCTGGACCTCCTCGAGATGGTGCCGGGCTCGACCGCAGGCCGTCCTACCGT
>NZ_JBFNXQ010000125.1:0-13428 GCF_041018925.1 Geodermatophilus maliterrae | reverse complement strand
GGTGCTGGCGCCGGTGCTGCGCCGCTGTGACACCGACGGCGTGCCCGCGGCGCTGGTCGCGCCGGCCTGGGCGGTCGTGCGCTTCACCCGCGGCCTGGGTTTCGAGGTGGTGCAGGCGACCCGCTCGGCCGACGGCCAGCTGCCGCTGTGGGTGGTCGTGCGGCCGCCCGGCGTGCCGATGCCGGAGCTCTAGTCCCAGCTGCCGCGGCGGCGCTTGAGCTCGCCGCGGCGCTTCTTGGCCGCGATCCGCCGCTCCTGCGAGCCCCGCGTCGGCTTGGTGCGGCGCCGGGCCGGCGCCGGTGGGGCCAGCGCGGCGCGCAGCACCGCGGCCAGCCGCTCGCGAGCGGCCTGCCGGTTGCGCAGCTGCTGGCGGTGCTCACTGGCCGCCACCGTCAGGACGCCGTCGACCAGTCGGGACCCCAGCCGCTCGGCCAGCCGGGCCCGCTGGGCGTCGGTCAGCCCGGGCAGGGCCAGCGGCGGAACGGAGAGCTCGACCCGCGAGTCGGCGGTGTTCACGCCCTGCCCGCCGGGCCCGGACGAGCGGGAGAACCGCCACGCCAGCGCGGTGGCGGGCACGACGAGGGAGCCGGTGACCGGGAGGTCACCGGCGGCGTCGTCGGCGGCGGGCACGGCCCCAGTGTCGCTCAGGCCGGGACCGGCGGGACGACGGCGGCCAGCAGCCGACGCACCGCCGCGCCGTCGCCCTCGACCCGCACCGCGCCGTCGTCGAGCGCCGCGTCCAGCGACCGGCGGCCGAAGGCGACCGCGCGCAGCACCGCCGGCGGCCCGGCGAGGACGGCGTCCGGGGACCCCGCCGTCCCCCGGACGGCGCTCAGCCGCCCACCGTCGACGGTGAGCGCGACCCGGTCGGGGCCGGCCGGGTCCTCCACGCGCAGCTCCAGCCGCGCCGACCAGCCGGCCAGCCGCGCCGGGTCGGCGGTGGTGCGCAGCGCGAGCACGAAGGCGTCGGTGCTGAGGTCCCCGGCCGACCTCTGCACCGTCCGCGAGCCCCAGCGGCCCAGGGCGACGAGCACGTCCTCGAGGTCGTCCCCGCGAGGCGTGAGCTCGTAGACCCGGCCGCCGCCCGGCGGTCCGGCGGTCGACCGGCGCACGATGCCGGCCGTCTCGAGGTCGCGCAGCCGCTGGCTGAGCACGGTCGGGCTGCTGCCGGGCAGGCCGCGGGCGAGTTCGGTGTAGCGCTTGGGGCCGAGCAGCAGCTCTCGGACGACGAGCAGCGCCCAGCGCTCCCCCACCACGTCGAGGGCGCGGGCCACCCCGCAGGGGTCGTCGTAGCTGCGCCGGTCGGACACGCGGCCGAGCCTACCCCCTTGCGCTACGACTCCCGTAGTGACTACTACTTCTTCCGTAGCAACCCGTCGAGGCGAGGAGTTCCCGTGGCCACCATCACCGCAGTCGAGAACGTCAGCCTGGACGGCGTCGCGCAGGGCCCGGCCGGTCCGGACGAGGACACCCGCGGCGGCTTCGACCGCGGCGGCTGGTTCGCCCCCTACCCCGACGCCGTCCTCGGCGAGGTCATGGGCCGGGGCATGCAGGCCGACGGCGGCATGCTGCTCGGCCGCCGCACCTACGAGAGCCTGCGCGCCGCCTGGGCCGGGACCACCGACAACCCCTTCGGCCCGGTGCTGGACGCCAAGCCGAAGTACGTCGTCTCCCGCGACCCCGGCTACGCCGCCGGCTGGGCCAACTCCACGCTGCTCGCCGGCGACGCCGCGACGACGGTGGCCGAGCTCAAGGCCACGACCGACCTCGACCTCACCGTGCTGGGCAGCCCCGACCTGCTGGCCACGCTGCTGCCGGCCGGGCTGGTCGAGGAGCTGGTGCTGGCCGTCGCGCCGGTGGTGGTGGGCGCCGGCCGCACCCTCTTCCCGCCCGGCGCGCAGCTGCGGTGGGAGCTGGTCGAGTCCGTGCCCACCACCACCGGTGTCCTGGTCAACCGGTACCGGCCGGCCCGCTGAGCGGGGTCAGGCCGCGGCGGGCACCGGGTCGGCACCGCCGGCCGCGCCCGGCCGGCAGCGGAGCAGCCGGCGCAGGGCCAGCCAGCCGCCCCGCCGGGCACCGTGCTGCTCGACGGCTTCCACGGCGTAGGCCGAGCAGGTCGGGGTGAACGAGCAGCACGGCGGCCGCTCCGGGCTGACCTCGCGCTGGTAGACGCGGACGGCGGCGACCATCCGCTCGGCCACCCGCGCGCCGCGCGTCCCGGTGCCGGCGGCGTGCACGTGCCGCACCGTCGTCGGCACGAGGAACAGCCCGTCCACGCCGCAGCCGATGGCGTTGGCCAGGCAGCAGCCGGTGTTGAGGAACAGCAGGTCGCGCAGGCAGCCGCCGTCGCGGTCGTCGCGGCGGTGCCGCCGGTACCCGTAGCCCGGCGGCGGGAGGTACTGGCGGCCGTACCCGTACCGCAGGCCGGGGCGAGGGCCGTACCCGCGGCGGCGGCGGCGCGGCCTCCAGTTGCTGCTCCAGATGAACACCACGCCGTGGATCCTGCGGGCCCGGCGGTGCGCCCGCAGGACGGCCGGGAGGATGGACGGCGTGCTGACGACCCTCGCCGACGCCCTCGCCGCCGGTCCCGTCGTCCTCGACGGCGGGCTGTCCACCGAGCTGGAGGCCCGCGGGCACGACGTGTCCTCGGCGCTGTGGTCGGCCCGGCTGCTGCGGGACGAGCCCGACGCCGTCGTGGCCGCGCACGCCGCCTTCGCCGCCGCCGGAGCCCAGGTGGCGACGACGGCGAGCTACCAGGCCACCGTCGAGGGCTTCGGCGCCGCCGGGGTCGACCGGGACGAGGCGCTGGCGCTGGTGGCCCGCTCGGTGGAGCTGGCACGGCGGGGCGCCCCCGGCGGCTGGGTGGCCGGATCTGTCGGGCCCTACGGCGCGGCGCTCGCCGACGGCTCGGAGTACACCGGCGCCTACACCGACCCCGGCTGGACGGGACGCGCCGGCGGCGGCCTCACGGTCGCCGAGCTGCGGGCCTTCCACCGGCCGCGGATGGCCACGCTGGCCGAGGCCGGCGCCGACGTCCTGGCCTGCGAGACGGTGCCCGCCGCCGCGGAGGCCGCGGCGCTGCTGGCCGAGGCCGAGGTGCTCGGCGTCCCGGTGTGGCTGTCGCTGACCACCGTCGTCGACGAGGCGGGGGTCGCGCGCACCCGGCGCGGCGAGCCGGCCGCCGACGTGTTCGCCATGGCCCGCGGCGTCGGGGCCGTGGTGGCCGTCGGCGTCAACTGCACCGACCCGGCGCGGGTGGGCCCGGCGCTGGCCGCCGCCGCGGCGGCCGGGACGCCCCTGGTGGCCTACCCGAACAGCGGCGAGGGCTGGGACGCCGACGGCCGGCGCTGGACGGGGACCGGTGGGGTCGACCCCGCCGCCGTCCGGGGATGGACGACGGCCGGGGCGCGGTTGGTCGGTGGCTGCTGCCGCGTCGGGCCGGCCGGCATCGCCGCGCTCGCCCGCACGGTCGAGGAACCGGGTCGGGCGACGTGACCTGGACCACCACGGCCTCTGACAGCGCGTCACCGCCACGCGCGGTCCGGCCGGCTCCGCAGGCCCTGCTGTTCGCCCGAACGGGTGACGCCCCGGCACGCTCCCGCAGGACGAGCGTCGCACACCCGCGCGCGTCCCCCGCGAGGAAAGGACGGCCGCTCCGATGCGCAGAACGATCCTCACGACCGCCGCCGCCACCGTCATGGCACTGGGCCCGCTGACACCGTCGTCCGCCGCGGCGGACAACGGTCCTCCGGGCGACCCGGCGGGTGGCGACCCGGTGGAGGCCGAGGGCTGCTCCCCCTCGGGGGCCGACGTCCCCGTCTGCCCGGCCGACGCCCCGGCGGAGACCGCCAGCTTCCTGGACCCGTCGGCCGAGGTCGTCGGTGGCGGGCACGTGACGCTGGCCGAGCAGGTCTACATCGGCCCCTTCGCCCAGCTGGTCGCCTCGGAGGAGGCGCCGATCTCCGTGGGCCCGGAGACCAACATCCAGGACAACGTCGCCGTCATCGCGTCGCGCGAGCTGGTCGAGGGTCCGCAGGACGGCGGGGCGGAGGCTGCCGAGGGCGGGATCGAGATCGCCGAGCGCGTCATCCTCGCGCACGGCTCCTCGGTGATCGGCCCGGCCCGGATCGGCGTGGACGGCAGCGACATCCCGGCCGACCCCGACGACGACCAGGAGGTCTTCCTCTCGTTCGGCAGCCAGGTCGACGGCGCCGTCCTCGAGCGGAACACCGGCATCTCGGCGCTGGGCCGGGTCGGCCCCGGGATCACCCTGCACAGTGGCCGGCTGGTCCTGCCGGGCAAGGACGTCACCACGCAGGCCGAGGCCGACGACCCGGCGCTGGGCAAGGTGCGCCTGATCAACGAGGCCGACGTCGCCTTCAACGAGGCCGTCATCGAGGTCAACATCGCCTTCGCGCACGAGTACACCGAGCTGTACCGCGAGGACCCCGACGCCCTCTACGGCGTGAACCTCGACCCCGGCGGCACGGAGTTCAACCCCGAGCGCGACCTGCCGGACTTCGCCGGTGAGGACCTGGCCGTGCCGGGCCACCGCAACCGGGTCATCGGCGAGGTCGACTTCGCCGATCCCTTCAGCCACTTCGACGACGTCGCCGGTGACGACATCTCGCTGCGCGCCGACGAGGGCGAGGACTTCTCCGTCGGCCACGTCGAGGGCATGGGCGACGACGTGATCTTCCACGCGCTGGAGGACACCGACCTCGTCGTCGGCGACGACGTGACCTACGGCGCGGGCGTCATCGCCCACGGCGGTGGCCGTGTCGTGGTCGCCGGCCAGCCCGAGGAGCCGACCGTCATCGAGGACGGCGTGACCCTCGAGGACGAGGCCGTCGTCTTCCGCAGCACCATCGGTGAAGGGGCCACGATCGGCGAGCGCAGCGCCGTGGTCGGCACCGACCTGGCGCCGGGCACGGTCGTCCCCGACCGCGTGATCATCCTCAACGGCGAGGAGTTCGGCAGCGTCGAGTGGTGACGTGCGACTGACCCCCGAGCGCCCGGCGGGCGTCGCGGCCGCGTTCCTCACGCTGGCCGTGGCGCTCGCCGGGTGCACGTCCACGGCGACCTCGTCGGGGACGGCCTCCCCGAACACCTCCCCGAGCACCTCCCCGACCACCTCGTCGGCACCGGCCGAGCCCTCCGTGGCCGGCGAGCCGGTGCGCCTGGTGTCGGCGACGCTCGAGGACGCCGTCGTCCCCGCAGAGGACGGGCGGATCAGCTGGACCACCACCTGGCGGGCCTGCTTCGCCCCGGCGGAAGGCTCCGCGACCCCAGTGGCCCGCTGGGAGGCGCGGCTGGTCACACCGGAAGGGGCCTCACCGGAGCTCGAGGTGCTCCCGGACGGGTGCGTCGACCTCGAGGTCGCCACCGGCGTGAACCCGGCCGACCAGGGGCTGTTCAACCGCGAGATCCAGCTCTCCGACGCCGCGGGCCTGACCTACCACGTGCGGGCGGTCGGCGAGGACGGCACGGCCACCCCGTGGACCGACCCGGTGCGGGTCACCTCGCAGACCCCGGCCTGACCGGGGCACGCCTCGCGGGGATCAGGGGACCTGATCGTCGCGCGTCCTCCCTGATCGTGCACCGCCGGGGAGGACGCGCTGGGATCAGGTTCCCTGATCATCGCGGCACCTCAGAGGATCGGGTTGCCCCCGGTGACGGCGACCCGCGCGCCGGAGACGTAGGAGGCCTCGTCGCTGGCCAGCAGCACGTAGACCGGCGCGAGCTCGGCCGGCTGCGCTGCCCGGCCCATCGGCACCTGCTGACCGAAGCTGGCCACCTTCTCCTCGGGCATGGTCGCGGGGATCAGCGGCGTCCACACCGGGCCGGGCGCGACGCTGTTGGCCCGGATGCCCTTCTCCGCGTACATCTGCGCGAGGCTGGCGGTGAAGTTGGCGATGCCGGCCTTGGTCATCGCGTACGGCGCCAGGCTGGGGCTCGGCATGTCGGAGTTCACCGACGAGGAGTTGATGATCGACCCACCCGAGGGCATGTGCGGGATGGCGTCCTTGCAGAGGGTGAACATCGCCGTCAGGTTGGTGGCGACGGTGTGGTCCCACTCCTCGTCCGGGACCTCCTCCAGCGTGTCGTGCGACATCTGGAAGGCGGCGTTGTTCACCAGGACGTCGACCTTGCCGAACTCCTCGACCGCCTTGGGGATGATCGTCTTCGCGTGCGCCCGGTCGGAGATGTCCCCGGGGACCAGGACGCACTTCCGGCCGGCCTCGCGCACGTACTTCGCGGTGTCCTCGGCGTCCTCGTGCTCGGACAGGTAGGAGATCAGGACGTCGGCGCCCTCGCGGGCGAAGGCGATCGCGACGGCGCGGCCGATGCCGCTGTCGCCGCCGGTGACGACGGCGGCCTTGCCGGTCAGCTTCCCGGAGCCGCGGTAGGTCTCCTCCCCGTGGTCGGGCTTGGGGTCCATCTCCCCCAGCGTCCCGGGCGGGGTCTGCTGCTGCTCGGGCTGGGACTCGGGGCGGGGTGACGACACGGGCTCTCCTCAGGTCGGGTGCGCGCGGCGGCAGGGGGTGTTCTCCCCCCGTGCCGCGTCGCCGTCCCGCCTACCCGGCTCCCTCTCTGCGGAACCGGCCCGACCGCCGGCATCGGGACGGTCGGGTCAGGCCGCCCGCGGGGCCTGCGGCGCCTCGGCCACCGTGGGCAGGGCCCAGCGCATCTCCATGTGCCGGCGACCGTCCCGGTCGACGACGGGGATCCAGCGGACCAGCGGACGTTCCTCGACGCGCATCGTGCAGCCACCTCTCGTTCACCTGCCGTTCACCTTGCACTGTAGGTCGGCAGGTGGCCTCCCTCACCGGAGGGGTCGTGACCGGATCGTGACCGGAGCCGTCCCGGTGTCCCGGCGGCGGGAAGGTCGCGCGGGTCGGGCACGCTGGACCGCACGATGACCGCGACCGCGCCCCTGCCCCTGCTCGACGACCCCGGCGACCTCTCCGCGCTGCGGGCCGGCGGTGCCGACCCCGACGAGCTGTTCACGTCCTTCGCCGCGTGGGCCGCCGACGGCGGCACGCCGCTGTACCCGGCGCAGGAGGAGGCACTGATCGAGCTGGTCAGCGGCGCGAACGTCGTCCTGGCGACGCCGACCGGCTCGGGCAAGTCGCTGGTGGCCACCGGCGCGCAGTACGCCGCACTGGCCGGCGGCCGGCGCAGCTTCTACACCGCCCCGATCAAGGCCCTGGTCAGCGAGAAGTTCTTCGCGCTGTGCGGCGTCTTCGGCGCGGCCAACGTCGGCATGCTCACCGGGGACGCCAGCGTCAACGCCGGCGCCCCCGTCATCGCCTGCACGGCGGAGGTGCTGGCCAACGTCGCGCTGCGCGAGGGCGCCGACGCCGACATCGGCCTGGTCGTCATGGACGAGTTCCACTTCTACGGCGACCCCGACCGCGGGTGGGCCTGGCAGGTGCCGCTGCTGGAGCTGCCCAGGGCACAGTTCCTGCTGATGAGCGCCACCCTCGGCGACACGTCCTGGCTGCGCGAGGACCTCTCCCGCCGCACCGGCCGGCCCACCGCGCTGGTCGCCTCCGCGCAGCGCCCGGTACCGCTGCACCACTACTACGCGACGACGCCGGCGCACGAGACCATCCAGGAGCTGCTCGACACCCGGCAGGCGCCGGTCTACGTCGTCCACTTCACCCAGGCCGCGGCGCTGGAGCGGGCGCAGGCGCTGATGAGCGTCAACGTGTGCAGCAAGGAGGAGAAGGCGGCGATCGCCGAGACCATCGGCGGGTTCCGGTTCTCCTCGGCCTTCGGGACGACGCTGTCGCGGCTGGTGCGCCACGGGATCGGCGTCCACCACGCCGGGATGCTGCCCAAGTACCGCCGGCTGGTCGAGCAGCTGGCGCAGGCCGGGCTGCTCAAGGTCATCTGCGGCACCGACACCCTGGGCGTCGGCATCAACGTGCCGATCCGCACCGTCGCGTTCTCCGCGCTGTCGAAGTACGACGGCTCGCGCACCCGGCTGCTCAACGCCCGCGAGTTCCACCAGATCGCCGGGCGGGCCGGCCGCGCGGGCTACGACACGGCGGGCACCGTCGTCGTCCAGGCGCCCGAGCACGAGGTGGAGAACCTCCGGCAGTTCGCCAAGGTCGCCGACGACCCGAAGAAGCGCCGCAAGCTGGTCCGCAAGAAGGCGCCCGAGGGCATGGTGCCGTGGTCGGAGGCGACCATGAAGCGCCTGGTCGACGCCGAGCCCGAGTCGCTGACCAGCCACTTCCACGTCACCACCGGCATGGTGCTCAACGTCGTCGCCCGGCCCGGTGACCCGTTCGCCGCCATGCGGCACCTGCTCACCGACAACCACGAGCCCCGCAAGCGCCAGCTCAGGCACGTCCGCGAGGCGATCGGCATCGCCCGGTCGCTGCTGCAGGCCGGCGTCCTGGAGCGCCTCGAGGAGCCCGAGCCCGACGGACGGCGGCACCGCCTGACGGTCGACCTGCCGCCGGACTTCGCGCTCAACCAGCCGCTGTCGACGTTCGCGCTGGCCGCGATCGACCTGCTCGACCCGGCCTCGTCCGCCCAGGATCCGCATCAGTTCGCCCTCGACGTCGTCAGCGTCCTGGAGGCCACCCTCGACGACCCGCGGCAGGTGCTCGCCGCGCAGCTGAACAAGGCGCGCGGGGAGGCCGTGGCACAGATGAAGGCCGAGGGCATCGAGTACGACGAGCGGATCGAGCTGCTCGAGGACGTCACCTACCCGAAGCCGCTGGCGGAGCTGCTCGAGCACGCCTTCGCCGTCTACGTGCAGAGCAACCCCTGGGCCGCCGACGCGCACCTGTCCCCCAAGTCGATCGTCCGCGAGATGTGGGAGCGGGCGATGACGTTCAAGGAGTTCGTCGCCACCTACGGTCTGACCCGCGCGGAGGGCGCCGTCCTGCGCTACCTCTCCGACGCGGTCAAGGCACTGCGCAACGGGGTGCCCACCGCCGCGCGCACCGACGAGGTCACCGACCTGGTCGAGTGGCTCGGCGAGCTGGTGCGGCAGGTCGACTCCTCGCTGCTCGACGAGTGGGAGCAGCTGACCAGCCCGGACTCACCGCTGGACGAGCCGGTCGCCGTCCCGGCCCGGCCGCGGCCGCTCACCGGCAACGAGCGGGCGTTCACCGCGATGGTGCGCAACGCGCTGTTCCAGCGCGTGCAGCTGTGGGCCCGCCGCCGCTGGTACGACCTGGGCGAGCTCGACGCCGGCTCGGGCTGGGACGCCGAGCGCTGGGGCGAGGTGGTCCGGGCCTACTTCGACGAGCACGACGAGGTGGGCACCGGCGCCGACGCCCGCGGCCCGGCGCTGCTCGTCTGGGACAGGGGCACGCCCGGCGTCTGGCGGGTGCGGCAGGTCCTCGACGACCCGGCCGGCGACCACGACTGGGGCATCGACGCCGAGGTCGACCTGGCGGCGTCCGACGAGGAGGGCGCGGTCGTGCTGCGCGTGCACGGCGTCGGCCGCAAGGACTCCTGACCCGGCGGCACCGGCCCGACGGCGGACCGGTGGAGCGGGTCACGGCGCTCGACCGACCGGCGCGGCCCGGGCGGCGACCTGCTCCAGTAGGTCCAGGGCCGTGGCCCGCAGCCGCCCGACCGGGTCGTGGGCGGGGTCGTAGGAGGCCAGGGTCGCGGAGACGACCGGGAGCCGGGCCGCGGTCCGCTCGAGCAGGTCGAGCACCTCGCCGACCGTGAGACCGCCGGGCGCGGCGTAGTCGTTGGCCGGGGCGATCGACGGGTCGTACACGTCCAGGTCGACGTGCCAGTGCACGACGTCGACCCGGCCCACCAGACCGTCGAGTGCGGCCTCGACCGCTGCGGCGTCCCGCACCTGCGCCGGGCGCAGCCAGGTGACGTCCGACGCGCGCAGGGTCCGCTGCTGGGCCGGCGTGAGGTCGCGGGCACCGGCCAGGACCACGTCGCGCTCGGACAGCGGCGCGAAGCCGGGGATGCCGGCGGCCAGCGCGGTCCAGCAGCGGCCGACGGCGATGGCCAGGCCCTGACCGTCGAGGAAGCCCCCGGTGTCCTCCTCGGGGGTGTTGAAGTCACCGTGAGCGTCCAGCCACAGCAGCCCGACGCGCCGGCCGGAGGCACGCAGGCCCGCGAGGACACCGAGCGTGGTGTTGCAGTTGCCCGACAGCAGCACGGGCACCGTCCCGGGTGTCCCGGCCACGGCCTCGGCGACGAGCCGGGACAGCGCGAACGCGGTCGTCAGCTCAGCGCCAGCCGCCGGACGGCTCCAGAGCCTGCTCGGTGACCGGGTGCCCGCGCCCGCGCAGCCGGTCGGCGGCCCCGGCTGCCGACAGCGCCGTCGGCCCCGCGCCCGTGCGGACGCCGGCGTGGCCGGAGTCGAAGGGGACGCGCAGGAGGCGGATGGGCGGCCGCGCGGTCGACGGGTCCACGCCGCCGATCCCACCACGGTCGCCGTCCCGGCCCCGTGCACCTGGCGTGAGGAGCGGCGTGCCACGCTCGACGGCGATGACCGCATGACCGTGCTGGAGATGCTCGCGGTCGCCGCTGCGGGGCTGGCCGCGGGCTCGATCAACGCCGTCGTCGGCTCGGGGACGCTGGTGACCTTCCCGGTGCTGCTGGCCACCGGCCTGCCACCGGTGACCGCCACGGTGACCAACACGCTGGGCCTGGTGCCGGGCAGCGTCAGCGGCGCGGTGGGCTACCGGCGGGAGCTGGCCGGGCAGCGCGGCCTGGTGCTGCGGCTGCTGCCGGCCTCGGCGCTCGGCGCGCTCAGCGGCGCGGTCCTGCTGCTGCACCTGCCCGCCGCGGCGTTCGAGGCGGTCGTGCCCGCGCTGGTCGGGCTGGCCGTCGTGCTGGTCGCCGTCCAGCCGCTGCTCTCGCGCCGGCTGGCCGCCCGCCGCACCGCGGCCGGCACGTCGGCGCCCCGGCCGCGCGGGTGGCGGCTGACCGGCCTGGTCGGCGCCGCCTACGCCACCGGCACCTACGGCGGCTACTTCGCTGCCAGCCAGGGCGTGCTGCAGATCGGCCTGTTCGGGCTGCTGCTCGCCGAGCCGCTGCAGCGGCTCAACGCGATCAAGAACGTGCTGACGTCGACGGTCAACGCGGTCGCCGCGCTCGCCTACGTCGTCGTCGCCACCGACCGGGTCGACTGGACCGCGGCCGCGCTGGTGGCCGCGGGCTCGGTGGTGGGGGGCACGGTCGGCGCCCGCTACGGCCGGCGGCTGCCCGCGGCCGTGCTGCGGACGGCGATCGTCGTGCTCGGCTGCGTCGCCATCGGCGTGCTGGTGACCCGGTGAGCACGCTCGAGTGGGGCCTGCTCGTCCTCGCCGGCGTGGGCGCGGGGCTGGCCGGCAGCGTCGCCGGGCTCGCCTCGCTGGTCAGCTACCCGGCGCTGCTGGCCACCGGTCTGCCACCGGTGACGGCGAACGTGACCAACACGGTGTCCCTGGTGCTCACCAGCGTCGGCTCGATCAGCGCCTCCCGGCCGGAGCTGGCCGGGCAGGGCCGGCGGCTGGCCCCGCTGGTGGCCGCAGGCGTCCTCGGCGGGGCGGCGGGCGCCGCGCTGCTCCTGCTCACCCCGGCCGCGGCCTTCGAGCGGGTGGTGCCGTGGCTGATCGGCGGGGCGGCGCTGGCCATCCTCCTGCAGCGCCCGCCGGCCGAGCTGGCCGCCGAGGGCCGGCGTCCGCGCGGGCGGCGCGACCCGTGGTGGCTGGCGCCGGGCATCGCCGTGGTGGCCGTCTACGGCGGCTACTTCGGCGCCGCGGCCGGCGTCCTCCTCCTGGCCCTCGTGCTGCTGGGCACCGGCGAGGGCCTGCCGCGCGGCAACGCGGTCAAGAACGTCGTCCTCGGCACCGCCAACGCGGTGGCCGCGGTCGGCTTCGCAGTGCTGTCCCCGGTGGCCTGGAGCGCGGCCCTGCCGCTGGCGCTGGGCTGTCTCGTCGGGGGCCGGCTGGGCCCCCGGGTGGTCCGCCGGGCGCCGCAGACGGCACTGCGCCGGCTCATCGCCCTGGCCGGACTCGGGCTCGCCGTCGTGCTGGCCGTGCAGGCCTACGCCTGACCCGGTGTGGTGCTCGCGGGCGCAAAGGGCCAGGCTGTTGCCCTGTCCGTCACCGGACGAGCAGCGGGACGACGACGGGACGAGGGAAGGCGACGGTGGAGACGAGCGATGCAGCGGGACGGTTCCTCGAGGCGCTGCGCGAGCCCGCGCCGCCGGGTGAGGACGGTCCCGAGATGGTGCCCTCCCGGCTGTCCCGGGCCTGCGCGCACGCGGTCGGGGTGGACGGCGCCGCGCTGAGCATCCACGAGGGAGCCGGGCTGCGGACGCCGATCGGCGCCAGCGACCACGACACCGCGCACGCCGAGCAGCTGCAGTTCACCGCCGGTGACGGTCCCTGCCTGCGCGCGCACGACACCGGCAGCGCCATCGTCTTCGACCTCGACGACATCGCCCGCAACTGGCCCGACCTGCACGGCTCGCTGCTCGGCGAGACGCCCTACCGCGCGGTCTTCTCGGTGCCGCTGGCGCCGCCCCTGGGCCCCACGGTGATCGTCGACCTCTACGCCCGTGAGCTCGACACGCTGACCCAGGTCCCGCGCGACGACGTCGAGGCGGTCGTGGTCACGCTGACCGAGGAGCTGGTGCGCGCCTCCGGAGCGGTGCCGTCCGACGACGGCGCCGCCCGGTGGTGGGACTCCCCCGCCGCCCGGCGCCGCAGCCGGGTGTGGCAGGCCACCGGCGTCGCGACGGTCGCGCTCGGCATGGACGTCGTCAACACCCTCGCCGTGCTGCGCGCGCACGCCTTCGCCACCGGCCGGGTGGTCGACGACGTCGCCGACGACATCGTCACCGGCCGGCTCGACCCCGCCGACCTGCGCGAGGACGCCCGCGGGCAGTGAGCGCTCGCGCGGCTCAGCGGCCGACGTAGGCGGCGAGGAAGAGCACGAAGGCGCTGCTGCCCAGCAGCAGCCGGGCCGGGGTGAGCCCGTTGATCAGCCCCGCGGTGGCCTCCACCCAGGCCGGCCGGATGCTCGCCTCGCGGGCGCCCCGGCGCACCAGCCGCACCTCGTCGGCCAGCAGCGCGGCGGCCGCGCCGAGCATGGTCAGCCCGATGACGAGGAAGACCAGCGCCAGTCCCTCGCCGAAGGCGTCGGCGCGCCCGGCCAGCAGCAGGACGGCGACCAGCCCGGCGACCAGCCCGAGGAACGCCCCGGCGGCCGGCGCCCAGGGGCCCATCCGCGTGAGCGGGTCGCGGCGGCGGGGACGCGGAGCCGGCGGGCGGGCGGTCACCGGTCCGGTCGCGTGCGGACCGGCCTCGCCCGGGGCGAGCGGGGCGTCCGCGGGCACCGGCGGGACGGGCGCGCCCTGGGGACCGGGCGTCGCCGGCTGGACGACGGTGGCCGGCCGGGGCGCGGACGACGGGCCGGGCGCCGGGCCGGGCGCCGGGC
>NZ_JBFNXQ010000124.1:0-13671 GCF_041018925.1 Geodermatophilus maliterrae | reverse complement strand
GGGCAGCCGCGGGCTGACGGTGACGACGAGGGCGGCCGGCACGGCCTCAGCCGCCCGACCCGGTGGCGGTCGGGTCGGCGGCCGCGGGGTCGTCGCCGAGCAGGTCGACGACGCCGCCGTCGGACACCTGCACGACGTCCTCCTCCAGCGACCCGTAGCGCGGGTTGACGGTGATGCCGAGGTCGGTGCGGACGTCACCGACCAGCGTGGCGCCGGCCTCCTCGACACCGGCCGCCGCCTCGTTCTCCAGCTGGGTGCGGACCTCCTCGAACGAGGGGATCGTCCGCTGCCCCACGAAGGCCACCACCACACCCGGGACGTCGGGGACCGTGACGGTGAAGCCGCTGTTCGGCGCGGCGGCGGTGACGCCCTCGGCCAGGGGCGCGGGGACCTCGGCGAGCGCGCGCGGCTGCAGCGCCGGGAGGGTGATCTCGCCCGGGAAGCGCGCGGCCACGGCCGGGTAGGACGCCGGGTCGGCGGTCAGCTCCGCGACGACGGCGTCGGCGGTGGCCTGGTCGGGCACGACGAGGTAGCCGAGCTCGACCTGCTCGAACTGGCCGCGGACCTCCTCGTAGCGGGCGCGCAGGGACGCCTCGTCGAGCGCGCCGCCCTCGCCCGTGGCCGCGGCCAGCTCCCGGCGCACCAGCTGCTGGCGGGCGCTGGCCAGGACGTCCTCGCGGGTGAAGCCCTGCGCGGCGGCCTGGGCGAACAGGGCCTCGGCGTCCTGACCGGCCAGCGCCTGCACGACGAACGCGTCGACCTCGGCGTCGGTGACCTCGACGTCGTAGCGCTCCTCGGCGGCGGCGTAGACCCGCTCGCGCAGCAGGAGGGTGAGCACCTGGCGGGTGTAGTCGGCCTCGCTGCCGGCGGCCGCCTCGGCGATCGCCGGGTCGGCCAGCCGCTCGTCGACCTCCGCCTGCAGCTCGTCGACGGTCACCTGCTCGTCGCCGACGTAGGCGGCCACGTTGGGCGAGGTCCGGCAGCCGGTCAGGGCGACGACGGCGGCCACGAGCCCGAGGGCGACGGCGGTCGGTCGGCGGGTGCGCACGTCCCGGAGACTCCCACAAGCCGCGGGAGCGCCGGCGCAGCACGCCCCGACCGGCCCGCCCTCAGGCCTCCTGCAGGGTCCCGCCGCGAGCCTGCGAGCGGTGGGGCGCAGGAGGTCCGTCGACGAGGACCGCCGTCAGCAGGGAGTGCAGGTGCTCGAGCAGGGCGACGTCGCGCAGCGGCGTGCGCCGGTCGGGACCGACGGGGACCTTGAGCGACACCGCCTCGACGGCGGCCTTGTAGGTGGCGCCGTCGGCCAGCCGGGCCAGCCGCATCTGCTGCGACTCGCGCAGCGGCACGGGGCTGATGCGGATGACGCGGCCCTGCAGCGAGACCTCGGTGATGCCCAGCCTGCGCATGGCGGCACGGAACCGGGCCACCGCCAGCAGGTTGAGCACCGGGGCCGGCGCGGCGCCGTAGCGGTCGGTGAGCTCGTCGAGCACCGCCTGCGCCTGGTCGTCGTCCTGCACCGCGGCCACCTTGCGGTAGGCCTCCATGCGCAGCCGCTCGCCGGGCACGTAGTCGTGCGGCAGGTGGGCGTCGACCGGCAGGTCGACCCGCACCTCGGCGGGCTCGGCCGGCGCCTCCTCGCCGGTCAGGGAGGCGCGGTAGTCGCTGACCGCCTCGCCGACCAGCCGGACGTAGAGGTCGAAGCCGACCCCGGCGATGTGTCCGGACTGCTCGCCGCCGAGCAGGTTGCCCGCGCCGCGGATCTCGAGGTCCTTCATCGCCACCGCCATGCCGGCGCCCAGGTCGGTGTTGTGCGCGATGGTGGTCAGCCGGTCGACCGAGGTCTCGGTCAGCGGCCGGGTGGGGTCGTAGGTGAAGTAGGCGTAGGCGCGCTCGCGGCCACGGCCGACCCGGCCCCGGATCTGGTGCAGCTGGGAGAGGCCGAAGGTGTCGGCGCGGTCGACGACCAGGGTGTTGGCGTTGGGGATGTCCAGGCCGGACTCGACGATCGTCGTCGCCACCAGGACGTCGTACTCCTTCTCCCAGAAGCCGACCATGATCCGCTCGAGCTGGTGCTCCTTCATCTGCCCGTGGCCGACGGCCACGCGGGCCTCGGGCACCAGCCGGCGGATCTTCGCGGCGGCCTTGTCGATCGACTGCACGCGGTTGTGGATGACGAAGACCTGGCCGTCGCGCAGCAGCTCGCGGCGGATGGCGGCGGCCATCTGCTTGTCGTCCCAGGCGCCCACGTAGGTGAGCACCGGGTGCCGCTCCTCCGGCGGGGTGAGGATCGTCGACATCTCGCGGATGCCGGTCAGGCTCATCTCCAGCGTGCGCGGGATCGGGGTGGCCGACATCGACAGGACGTCGACCGCCGTCCGCATGGTCTTCAGGTACTCCTTGTGCTCGACGCCGAAGCGCTGCTCCTCGTCGACGACGACCAGCCCGAGGTCCTTGAACCGCGTGGTCGCCTGCAGCAGCCGGTGGGTGCCGACCAGGACGTCGACCTCACCGGCGGCCAGCCGGCGCAGCGTCTCGGCGCTCTCGGCGTCGGACTGGAAGCGGGAGAGCACCGCCACCGTCACCGGGAACTGGGCGAACCGCTCGGAGAAGGTCTTGAAGTGCTGGTTGGCCAGCAGCGTCGTCGGTACGAGGACGGCGACCTGCTTGCCGTCCTGCACCGCCTTGAAGGCCGCGCGGACGGCGATCTCGGTCTTGCCGTAGCCGACGTCGCCGCAGATGACCCGGTCCATCGGGACCGGGTTCATCATGTCGGCCTTGACCTCCTCGATCGCCCCGAGCTGGTCGGGGGTCTCCTGGTAGGGGAAGGCGTCCTCGAGCTCGCGCTGCCAGACGGTGTCGGGGCCGAAGGCGTGGCCCTTGGTGGCCATGCGGGCGGAGTAGAGGCGGATCAGCTCGGCGGCGATCTGCTTGACCGCCTTGCGCGCCTGACCCTTGGTCCTGGCCCAGTCGGAGCCGCCGAGCTTGGACAGCGCGGGCTGCTCGCCGCCGACGTAGCGGGTGAGCTGGTCGAGGGCGTCGGTGGGCACGAACAGCCGGTCCGGCGGCTGGTTCCGCTTGGACGGCGCGTACTCGACGATGAGGTAGTCGCGCTGGCCGCCGTGCACGGTGCGGCTGACCATCTCGACGTAGCGGCCGATGCCGTGCTGCTCGTGGACGACGAGGTCGCCGGGCTGCAGCTGCACCAGGTCGACGGCGTTGCGGCGGCGGGTGGGCATCTTCACCGCGTCGCGCATCGTCGTGCCGCGCTGGCCGGTGAGGTCGTGCTCGGTGACCAGCACCAACCCCACGCCCGGGAAGGCGAAGCCGGACTCCAGGTTGCCCTGGGTGATCGAGGTCAGCCCCGCCTCGGGGGCGGAGGCGAGCCCGGGCACCAGCCGCACGCCGAGGTCGGCGGCGGTGAACTGGTCGGCGGCGCGCTGGGCCGGGCCCGGGCCGGCGAAGGTGACGACGACCCGCCGGCCCTCGCGGGTCCAGCCGCGCAGCGCCTCGACGGCGCGGTCGAGGTCGCCGGAGAAGCGCTCGACCGTCGTCGCGTCGAGGACGACCGCCCCCTCGTCGTCCGCGCCGAGGGTGAAGGCGCCGGTGGTCCACCACGGCAGGCCACGGCCGCGGGCGGCCGCCTCGACGTCGGCGAGGTCGCGGAACGACGACGCCCCGAGGTCCAGCGGCGCCTCGCCGGCCTCGGCGGCCGTGGCCCAGGAGGCGGCGAGGAACTCCTCGGCGGTGCGCACCAGGTCGGCGGCGCGGCCGCGGACCCGCTCGGGGTCGGCGACGAGCACGTGGGTGCCGGCCGGCAGCAGGTCGGTGAGCAGCTGCATGTGCTGGTCGCCGATGAGCGCCGGGGTGAGCGACTCCATGCCCTCGACGGCGATGCCCTCGGCCAGCTTGCCGAGCACCTCGACCAGGCCGGGGTGCGCACGGGCCAGCTCGGTGGCGCGGGCGCGCACCTCGTCGGTGAGCAGCAGCTCGCGGCACGGCGGCGCCCACAGCCGGTCGGGCCGCTCGTCGAGGGAGCGCTGGTCGGCGGCGGAGAAGTAGCGCAGCTCGTCGACCTCGTCGCCCCAGAACTCCACGCGGACCGGGTGCGGCTCGGTGGGCGGGAAGACGTCGAGCAGGCCACCGCGGACGGCGAACTCACCGCGCTTCTCGACCAGCTCGACGCGGGTGTAGGCGGCGTCGACCAGGGCGCCGGCGACGTCGTCGAGCTCGGCGGTGTCCCCGGGCCGCAGCTCCACCGGCACGAGGTCGCCGAGGCCGGGCGCCAGCGGCTGCAGCACGCTGCGCACCGGGGCGACCAGGACGTCGACCGTGCCGTTGTCGCCCGGGGTCGTGAGGTCGCGCAGCACCGCCAGCCGGCGCCCGACGGTGTCCGCGCGCGGGGACAGCCGCTCGTGCGGCAGCGTCTCCCAGGCGGGGAAGGTCTCCACCCGGCGGCCGGGCAGGAAGCAGCGCAGCAGGTCGGCGGCGATGTCGGCGTCCCGCTCACCCGCCGTGACCAGCAGCACCGGCACGCCGGCCCCCGGGGCGGCCGCGGCGAGCGCGGCGGCGACCAGCGGTTGCACGGACGGCGGCGCGGTGACCGCCAGCTCCGCACTCCCCGTGGCGGCCACGACGCGGGCCATGCCGGGGTCGGTGAGGACGACGTCGAGCACGCCGCGCAGGGTCACGGAACCGTCTCCTGAGGCCGGGGGCCACACACGTCGCGCCGGGTGCGCGGGGGGCCGGCACTCCAGGTTAGTCCGCGACGCCGCGACCTGCTCCGGCCGGCGAGGACGGTCACCCCCGGTGGCCGGCCGCCGGCCGCGGACCCTCGACCGGGTTGGTGCAGGTCAGCGGCCTCACTCCTTCGGGTAACCGAGCGATGACAGCGAGCTGAACACCTCCCAACCTTCCCCCAGGGCTTCGAACAACGGGGGATTGCGTGAGCGAGGAACTGCACGTCGTGCACGTCGGACCCGACGTGCGGGCCACGGGCGGGATGGCGACGGTCATCACCCTGCTCGCGCGTTCTCCCGACCCCGGCATCCGGGCCACGACCGCCGCGACGTGGACGCCGTCCTCCCGGGACCACGGGCTCACCGCCACGCTGCGCGTCGTCACCCGGCTCGTCCGCCGCCGTGGCCGGCGCCCCGACTGGGTGCACGCCCACCTCAGTGAGGGCGGTTCCTTCCTCCGCGAGGGTGCGGTGCTCCTCGTCGCCCGGGCCCTGGGCATCCGGACGGCGGCCACCCTGCACGGCGCCCGGTTCCTCGAGTTCTCCGCGCGGCACCCGCGCCTGGTGCGGCGGGTCCTCGGCGCCTGCCGCGTCGTCTTCCCGCTCGGCCCCCACGCGGGGTCCCGCGTCGCCGCGCTGTGCCCGGGCACCCCGGTGCGGCCGGTGCTCAACCCCGTCGACCTCGACGAGCTGCGCACCGCGCCGTCGCACGTCGCCGACGTCGTCTTCGGTGGCGTGGTCGGGCACCGCAAGGGCGTCGACCGGCTCGTCGCGGCCTGGCCGGAGGTCCGCCGGCGCCACCCGCAGGCGACCTGCCTGCTGTGCGGTCCCCTCGGGGACCTGCCGGTGGCCGACCTGCCCGAGGGGATGCGCTACGCCGGCTCGCTGGACCGTGCCGAGCTGCTCGGCGTCCTCCGCTCGGCGCGGGTCGCCTGCCTGCCGTCGCGGGACGAGGCGCTGCCCATGTTCGTCCTCGAGAGCCTCGCCCTGGGGGTCCCGGTCGTCACGACCCCCGTCGGGGAGATCGACCAGCTCGGCGAGGAGCAGGGCGTCGCCCTCGTCGAGGGGGACCCGGCCGGGCTCGCCGCCCGGCTGGGCGACCTGCTGGCCGACCCCGCGGAGCGCACCGCCCGGGGTGGGCGCGGCCTGACGTGGGCCAAGGAGAACTGCAGCGTCGAGGCCGTCGGCCGGGCGCTGGCCACCTCCTACCGGGCGGCCTGAGCCATGGGGAGGACTCCCGGGGACCGCCCCGGCCCCCTCCAGGACTGGTCGGCCAACCGCGGCCGGCCGGGGATCCAGCTGGTGCTGGTGCTGTTCCGCCTCGCCCAGGAGGCCCGCGGCGGCGGCGGGCCCCGTCGCCTGCTCGCGGCGCCGCTGATCCTGCTCTACCGCCTGGTGGCGCTGCGGCTGTTCGGCATCGACCTGCCCGTGTCCACCGCCGTGGGCCGCGGTCTGGCGATCCACCACGGCATGGGCCTGGTGGTCAACCGGGCCACCCGGATCGGCGACGGCGTCACCCTCCGGCACAGCACCACCCTGGGCGCCCGTCGCACCGACGAGGACTGCCCGGTGCTCGCCTCCCACGTCGACGTCGGCCCCCACAGCGTCCTGCTGGGAGCGATCTCCGTGGGCCGGGGCGCGCTGATCGGGGCCGGGAGCGTCGTCCTGCACGACGTCCCGCCCGCCACCTCCGTGGCCGGTAACCCGGCCCGCGTCCTGCGCACCCGAGGAGAGACCCCGTGCTGACGTCGACGCCCTCCACCCGCGTGTCCGGCTTCTGGCGCTCCTGCGCGCAGGACGGCCGGCTCGTCACCTGCCTGGCCGACGTCTTCGCCACGCCGTGGGAGACCCGGCCGGTGCGCGTGCAGACGGTCAACCTGCAGCACGTGCACCTCATCGCGACCTCCCAGCAGGCCGCGGAGGCCGCGATGGCCGCCGACCTGGTCTCCGCGGACGGGTGGCCCCTGGCCTACCTGGCCCGGCGCCACGGGCGGGCCTGCGCACGGGTCACCGGGCGCGAGATCGTCGACGCGCTGCTCCGGGACCCGTCCCTCGCCGGGCGGCGGGTCGCCCTGCTCGGGACGCGGGCCGAGGTCGCCGACAGGTTCGCCGAGCAGCTGGCGCGCAACGACGTGAAGCTGGTCTGGAGCCACCACGGGGACGCCCGCACCTGGGACGTGGCGGCCGTCGCGCGGGAGGTCGCCCTGCACGACTGCGACGTCGTCCTCGTCGCCCTGGGTGCGCCGCGCGGGGAGCCGCTGGGCCAGGCGCTCACCGAGCTCCTCCCCCGGGGCCTGGTCGTGGGCGTGGGCGGCGCCGTGGAGATGGTCACCGGCGACATGCCGGCGGCTCCCGGATGGTTGGGCCGGGTCGGGCTCGAGTGGGCCTACCGGCTGCTCCACCAGCCCCGCCGGCTCGGCCGGCGCTACCTGGTCGAGAGCCCGCGCGCGCTCCTCCTCCTGGCCCAGGCCGCGCACACGAGCTCGTGAACCCCGCACCCCTGCGCGCCCGGATCCTCCCCGCGCTGTGGCCCCTCGTCCCGGGGGCCGCCGTCGTGGCCGCCGTGGCCGGCGCCCTCCTGGCACCCCTGGCGACCGGCGCGGCGGTCCTCGGCCTCGCCGTCCTCGTCGTGACGGCCCGCTGGCCGCGGGGAACGGCCCTGGCCGCCATGATCGGGGGCCCGCTGTACCTCTCGGGGTACGCGGCCGGCCCGGTGACCCTCGACAACGTCGCGGTCCTGTACGGCGCCGCCGTGGGCACCGGGTGGCTGCTGGCGCACCGCCGGGTCGGGACGCCGCTGGTCGCCTGGCCCGTCGCCCTCGCGCTGGCCGTGACCCTCGCCGCGGCGGTCAACGGGGGCGCCGGCCTGCCCGGCACCGCCCGCTTCCTGTCCCTCGCCGTCCTGGTGCTGATCCTGGCCAACTCCACCGCGGCGGCACGCTCCCGCACCGTGGCGTGGGTCGAGGTCGCGGTGACCGTGGGCGCGCTCGTGCTGGTCGCCCAGCCCCTGACCGGCTACCCCGAGGCGTTCGGCACCGCGGAGGGGGTGGGGCAGCGCTTCGGTGGCCTGTTCGGGCACCCCAACTTCGCCGCCTACACGATCTGCCTGGTCCTGCTCTACCAGCTCTACGCCACGCGCTTCACCGCCCTGCGGGTCGGCTCGACCGCCGTCCTGCTGCTGGCGCTGCTCCTCACCGGCAGCCGGGCCGCGCTGCTGGTGTTCCTGGTCCTGCTGCTCCCGGCGGTGTGGCTGCGCGCCCGGCGGTTCCTCGGCCTGCTGCTGCCCGCGGTCGTGGCCCTGCCGTTCGTCGGCACGACCGTGCTCACCCGGCTGGAGAGCATCTCCGAGACCGGGGGGCTGTCCGGTCAGAACGCCTCGGGCTGGCGGCTCGGACAGTGGCAGGACGCCCTGGAGGCCACCCGCGGGCACGAGCTCCTGGGGATCGGCTGGGGCCAGACCGTCGCGGTCATGGGCGACGAGCTCGGCGCGCACAGCACCTACGTCCAGCTGTGGCTGGAGGTCGGGCGCATCGGCACCCTCGTGGCCGCCGTCGGGCTCGCCGTCCTGCTGCGGACCGCGTGCTCCTCCCGGACCGCCCTGGTGCTGCTGGCCTACGCCGTCGTCTCGAGCACCACCGACCCGGTGCTGCTCTACCCCTCGTGCCTGACCGTGCTCCTGGTGCTCCTGTCCCAGCTGCTGCCCCGGCAGGACGACGCCCCGGGCACGGAGCCCGCGCCGGACGCCGTGCCGGACCCCGTGCCGCAGCCGCGGTCCGGCGAGGCCCGGGCGGCGGTACCCACCGCGACGCGACGACCCCTGGGAGCACCCGCATGACGCTGACCTACGAGGTGCTCGTCCCGGCCTACCAGGCCGAGGACTCCATCGCCGAGGCCGTGGCCTCGGCCCTCGCCCAGCGGCCGGCACCGGAGCGCGTCCTCGTGTACTCCGACGGCAGCACCGACGAGACGGTGCAGCGGGCGCGCGCGGCCGGCGCGGAGGTGGTCGACGGCGTCGAGAACCGGGGGGTCGGCGCCGCCCGCCAGACGCTGCTCGAGCAGGCACGCGCACCGTGGCTGCTGGTCCTCGACAGCGACGACCGGCTGCTGCCGGACGCCGCCCGGCTGTTCGCGGAGGCGGTCGAGGAGCACCCGGACGCCTGGGTCCTCGGGTTCGGGGAGGTCCCCGAGACCGCGGCCGCCCCCCACAGCCCGGGCCTCGACCCGGCCCGGCCGGTCGACCTGCGCAGCCTGTGGCGGCGCAACCCCTTCGTGAGCTCCTCCACGCTGATCCGCCGGGAGCCGGCGGTCCGCGTCGGTGGGTTCCCGCCGGTCCGGCGGCTGGTCGACTACGCCTTCTGGCTCGTCCTCGCCGGCGACCCGGACGCCCGCGGCCGGCTGTGGAACCGCAGCACGCCGGTCACGGCCCGGGCGGTGCACGGCGGGACGATCACCGGCAACGTGGTCGCCGCGGTGGCGGCCGAGCGCGAACTGCTGGTCCGGCACGCCGGCGCCGCGCTGGCCGGGCTGCCCGGTCCGGTGCGCGGGGCGGTGACCCGGGCCCGACTGTGCGTGCTGTGGTGGCGGGGGCTGTCCCGGCACCTGGACTACGGGCGCCCGGCGTCGTCCTACCTGCCCGCAGGGGACGTCGTCCCCGGCGGCGTCCTGCCCGGTCTGCTGCGGCTCCTGGCATCGCCCTCGGTCCAGCGGACCGTCCGGGCGGCGGTCCGCGCGGCGCGCGACGGTCTGCCCCGGGACGGAGGAGCCGCCCGGCCGCCGGCCGTCCGCACCCCGGTGGCTGCCTCCGAGGGGTGAGGGAGGCCCCGGCCGTCCAGGCGGACGGGCCGAGGGACGGGAGGATCCAGATCAGGAGGCGCGCACGGTCGCGCCGTCGAGCGGACGGCGCCGGCAGACCGGCGCCGTCAGTCGGACACGGGGGAAGTGGGATGGACGCACGCGTGCTGACCGGCGTGGGGCTGGGTCTGCTGACCCCTCGTGAGGCGACCCGCCGGCACCTGCGGGCCGGGCTCTCGATCGACCAGTTCTTCGACGAGCTGGACCGCCGGGGGGTGCGGTACGCCGTCCTGCGCTGGTTCGAGACGCTCCCCGACGTCGACCCCGGTGAGGACGTCGACGTCCTGGTGGCCGACGAGGACCTGCCGCTGCTGCGGAGCCTGCTGGGGTCGCACCGGGTGGCGCCGGCCCGGCAGGCGTTCGACGTCTACTCCGAGACGGGGCTGCCGGGCTCGGACTTCCGCGGGATCCCCTACCTCTCCCCCGAGCTGGCCTCCCGGGTGCTCGACCGCGCCGTCCTGTGGCGGGGTCGCTACCGCGTGCCCTCCCCGGCGGACCACTTCGACTCCCTGGCCTACCACGTCGCCTACCACAAGGGGTTGCGGTCGGGGCTGCCCGGCGAGCCCGGTGGACGCCCCGCGACCGGCGACCCCGAGCACGACTACGTCTCGATCCTCGGCGCCCTCGCCGCGGACGTCGGGCTGGCGATCCGACTCACCCTGGCCGACCTCGACGCGCACCTGGCGGCGAGCGGGCTGCGACCGCCGCTGGACACCCTGGAGAAGCTGGCCGAGGCCAACCCCTGGCTCCGCGACCACCTGGAGCAGGAGTTCGGCCCCGCCGACGCGGACCTCCCCGGGCTCGCCGTCTTCGTGGTCCGGGAGCAGGCGGCCGGCCTGCTCGACCGGGTGCGCGCGGAGCTGCTCCGCGAGGGCTGGGAGCCGCTGGCCACCGTCGCGCTCGACGCCGGGCAGGCGGCGCGGGTCCGCGCCCGGGTGCGGGGTGGCAACTGGGGCGCCGGCCCCTTCGCCGTCGGAGGCGGGGGGCCGGCCGCCTACGTCGTGGCCTTCGACCTCGGCGCCGTCGTCGACGACGGAACGGCCTCGTCCCCGGAGCGGGTGACGGCCAGCAAGCTCGCCATCCGCCGTCGCCTGCTGGCCGGGCAGCCGTCGGGGGCCCGGTTCAACCCCCTGCACAGCTCGGACAACGCCCGGCAGGCGCTGGACTACCTCGACGCGCTGGACGACCCCGGCCTCGTGGCGGGGCTCCGGGCGCAGATCGCCGACCTGCGCGCCGCGACGGCCTTCCCGTACCCGGTCGTGGAGCTGCTGCCGAGCGGGCGCCGCCGGGCCGTGACCGCGGTCGTCGACCACCCGGAGTTCGGCGAGTGCGTCTGCAAGGTCTTCCACCCCAGCGCCCGCCGCTTCCTCGAGCGGGAGCTGCGCGCCCGCACCGAGTTCGCCGACCTCCCCGAGGTGCCCGCCCTGCTGGAGGCCGGCGACACCTGGCTGCTGTCCCCCCGCTACTCCGACACCCGGGCGCACGTCCGGCGTCCCCTCCCCGACGGCCCGCACGTCCAGCTGACACCGGGCACGAGCCGCGCGCTGGCCCGGCTCGCCCGGACCGTGCACGCGCGCGGCAGCTACCTGCTCGACCTCACGCCGCTGAACCTGGTGACCGACGCGGTGGAGGGCCTGAAGGTCATCGACTGGGAGTTCCTGCAGGACTTCCCGGGCGAACGGCCGTCGCTGCCGGAGTCCCCCACCGTCCTCGGCCGGGACGACCGGTCCCCGGACGTCGACACGCCGCTGGGCGTCAGCTCCTACGGCGGCTCCGTCCTCACCGTCTTCTCCCCCCGGGTCACCGGCGTCCCGACCCGTCTGCTGCTGGGTCGGCCGGCCGGGTGGCCGGTCGCCCTGCTCGCCGAGCCGGGGATGGCCCTGGCGTGGCTGCTGCTCACCCTGCGGACGGCGGTCAAGCGGAGCCGTCCGCGGGTCGTGCGCGCGGCGCGGCGCACCGCCCGCGCCGTCCTCGTCGGCCTGGCGCGGCGCGGCAGGTGACTCCCCCGGACGCCGTCCGGACGGAGCCGGCCGCCCCTCCCCGCGGACCCGAACGGTCCATGACCCGCTCGGCCGTCCGGGGGCTCTCCTGGTCGCTGCTCGGCGCGCTCGGGCAGGCACTCCTGCAACTGGTCTCGATCGTGGTGCTGTCCCGGCTGCTGTCGGCCGAGGAGTTCGGCACCGCGGTGGCGGCCACCGTCGTGATGGGCCTCGCCGTGATGCTCGGGCAGCTGGGCATCGGGCCCGCCCTCGTGCAGGCCCGCAGTCTGAGCGGCGCGGACGTGGCCACCGCCTTCTGCGTGGCCACCGCCCTGGGCGTGGTCCTGGCCGCGGGGCTCTTCTTCTCCGCTCCCCTGGTCAACCCGCTGGTGGGGCTCCCGGCCGACTCCCCCTTCCTGCGGCTGCTGTCGGTCGTGCTGGTCCTCGGCGGCCTCGGCTCGGTGTCCCTGGGCCTCCTCCAGCGGAACCTGCGCTTCCGCGCCCTCGTGCTCGTCGAGCTGTCGTCCTACGGCATCGGGTACCTGGGGACGACGGTCGTCCTCGCCTCCGCCGGTGCGGGTGCGGCGGCGCTGGTGTGGGGGCAGGTCGCCCAGGCGCTGATGACCGCCGTGGGTGCCTACGCGCTGGTCCGCCACCAGGTGCGGCTCCCCCCGTGGGCGGCCGTGGTCCGGTCCGCGCGGCGGGTCCTGGGCTTCGGGTCCGCGTACTCGCTCTCGCAGCTGGGGAACTGGATCGGCCTCAACGGTGACAACCTGGTCGTCACCTCCACGCTGGGCCCCGCCGCCCTGGGCGTCTACTCGCGGGCCTACCAGCTGCTCGTCCAGCCCGCGAACCTGATCGGGACCGTCGCGGACAAGGTGCTGTTCCCGTCGCTGTCCCGGATCCAGGACGACCGCGACCGGCTCGCCCGGGCCTACGTCCTGGCGGGGTCGCTGGTCGCCCTGCTGACCCTGCCGGTCAGCGTCCTGTTGCTCGTCCTCGCCCCCGAGGTGGTCGCGATCCTGCTCGGGCCGGGCTGGACGGCGGTGGTCCTGCCGCTGCAGGTCTTCGCCGTGGTGCTGCTGCCCCGGACGGCCTACAAGATCAGCGGCTCCCTGACCCGCGCCACCGGAGCGGTCCTCGGCGGCGCGTGGCGGCAGTGGCTGTACGCGGCCGAGGTCACGCTGGGCTGCGCCGTCGGCAGCGCCTGGGGCATCACCGGGGTGGCCGTGGGAGCGTCCGTGGCGATCGTCGCGCACTTCGTCACGATGCTGGTCTTCTCGGCGCGGATCAGCCGCGGCCTGGTCGGGCGCGTGCTGCGCAGCTACGCCAGGTCCCTGCCGGTCGCCGCCGCCACCGCCGCGGTGTCCTGGCCCGTGGCCGCGGCGCTGCGCGGAGCCGCGCCGGACCTGGTCGTCGTCCTCGGCACGGCCGGCAGCGGGGTGCTCGCGGCCGCTGCGGCGCTGTTCGCGAGCCGGCGGCTCTTCCGCGACGAGCTGACCGTGCTCGCGGCCGCCCGGTCCCGTCCGGCGCCGCCGGGGGGCTGACCCGGCCGGTTGGTGCGCGGCAGTGTTCCCGGACTCGCCTCCCGAGCCCGGACGCTCGGCCCTGCCCGGCTCGACTTCATCCCCAGGTAGGGGGCGACTCCAGCCCTGGGACGCCCGACGCCGAGCGCGGAGCCAGCTGTCGCGCCTCCTGTGCCAGGTCCGGGACCGGGGGGCGGTGCCGACGACCCGCACCTCGGGTCGCAGGGCCGCACGGTCCTCCCCCACTCGGTGGTCGCGGTTCCGGAACGGGACCTGCGACGGATGTGGCCGTCGCTGGAGCGGCCCTAGCGTGTGCCTGGTCCTGGCGTAGAGATCTCGTCAGGGGACTGGTGGCCGGATCCGCTCGGGAGACCACGCGCAAGCCTCGCCGTGACGTCTGCCCGTCGTCGCCGGTGAACCGGTCCCACGCCACGGTCGTGCACGAGGTCAGCCCGTACCTCAGCCCGTACCACCCGGAGACCCGGCTGAGCCCGGAGGACTCGGTGGCCCAGCCGTTCCACGAGTGGCACGTCGACGGCTGGCACCCCGAGGACTGACCACCACGACACCGGTGGGGCGT
>NZ_JBFNXQ010000123.1:0-13817 GCF_041018925.1 Geodermatophilus maliterrae | reverse complement strand
GCGCAGGTCGAGGCCGGCGCCGCTCCAGGCGACGCGGCGGGCCACCTCGGGCTTGTCGAGGTCCGCGCCCGCCACGACGAGCGGGACCCCGGCCGCGACGGCGGCCAGCACCCCGCCCCACCCGCCGTTGCTGACCATGACGTCGACCAGGGGCAGCAGCCGGTCGTGCGGCAGGAACGGCGCGCTGCGGACGTGTGGCGCCTCCGGCGTCCCGGCGCCGTCCCGGCCGGTGGTGACGACGACGAGCGCGCCGCTGCCGGCCAGCGCGGCGACGGTGGGCGAGATCAGGTCGCCGGCGTCGACGTGCAGGGTGCCCTGCGAGACGTGCACGACCGGCCGGCCCCCGGCGCGGGCCTCCTGCAGCTCCGGCCACCACGCCGGCAGGTCGGCGTCCGCCGGCGGGGGCGCGAGGCGGCCGACGTAGGAGACCGACGGCGGCAGGTCCGGCCGCGGGTAGTCGAGGCCCGGCACGCCCTGGGCGAGCACCAGCCGCGACGAGAAGAGCCCGTCGAACCCGGACACCGCGGCGCGGCCGAGCCCGACCTGGGCGCGCACGTCGGTGATGATCGGGTCGAGGAGGCGGTGGGTCCCGGCCGCGGCCACGCCCCGGAGGACCGCGTCACGCGCCCGGCCGGCCGCCGTCCGGGCCGGCAGCAGCCGCGTGCCCGGCGGCGGGAGGTGCCGGCTGCCCAGCACCAGCGGCACCACCGCGACGGTGGCGGACGGCAGCCCGAGCAGCTCGGCAGCCAGCGCCCCGCCGACGGACAGCTGGTCGGTCACGACCGCGTCGACGGGCCGGCGCTCGTGCAGCGCCACCAGGTCGCGGGTCTGGCCCACGCCGCTGCGCAGCACGACGTGCTCGCCGTTGGCCCGCCCGGCCCGCGCCCCCTTCCCCGAGCCGACCTGCGGGAAGGTCGCGGCGAGGTCGGCGTCGTCGAAGTCCGGCGCCTGCCGCCACGGCTCCCAGTCGGCACCGAGCGCGGTGAACCGCGGCCCGTACTTCGCGCCGGTGTAGGCGACCACCTCGTGTCCGCGGCGCACCAGCTCGGCGGCCACGCCGGCCATCGGCGCCACGTGCCCGGCGAAGGGCAGCACCGGCAGCAGGACGCGGGCGGTCACGCGTCGCCGGGCAGGTCGGCGGTCAGGATCTCCCGGACGTCGTCGGGCCAGGGGACCGCGCCGCCGCCGGCGGTGGCCACGTAGGTGTTCCGGACGACGCAGCACACCCGCTCGTCCACCCGGACGGTGAACCGCACCGTGACGCTGGTGCGACCCAGCCTCTCGGCCGCGGCGTCCACGGTGACCGTGTCGCCCCAGCGGGCTGGTGAGGACCACTCCAGCGCGCTGGCCTTGACCACCGGGTCGGCCCGCGCGGCGACCTCGTCCCACGGGAGGCCGATCGCCCGCCACCACACCATGGAGGCCTCGTCGGCCCAGACCAGGTAGTGCGCGTTGAAGACGACGCCCTGCTGGTCGCACTCGACGAAGCGGACCGGGGAGCTCCAGGTGACCTGCACGGAGGGCACGCTAGCGGGGGCGCCCGGGAGGGCTACCGTGCTGGCGTGCAGGCCGACGGCTCCCCCGATCCCGTGCTCGCGACCTACCGGCCGCCCTCGCAGCTGGTGCTCGACAAGGAGATCGACCACCTCGACGGCCACTGCCGCGCCTTCGTCGGGCTCGCGCCGTTCGCCGTGCTGTCCACCGCGGACGGCAGCGGCGGGCCGGAGGTGTCCCCGCGCGGCGGCGACCCGGGCTTCGTGAAGGTGCTGGACGAGCACCGGCTGGCGCTGCCCGACCGGCAGGGCAACAACCGGCTCGACAGCCTGCGCAACGTGGCCGCCAACCCGCAGGTGGCGCTGCTGTTCTTCGTGCCGGGCTTCGAGGAGACCCTCAAGGTGTACGGCACCGCGGAGCTGGTGGCGGCCGACGCCCTCGACGTCGACCTGACCGAGTTCGGTCGCGCGCCGCGCTCGGCGCTCGTGGTGACGGTGCAGCGGGCCTACCTGCAGTGCGCCAAGGCGGTCATGCGATCGGGTCTGTGGGACCCGGCCGCGCGGGTGGCGCGGTCCGCCCTCCCGCCGTTCGGCGTCATGATCCGCGACCACTGCCGGCTGGAGTCGCCGCTGCCCGACGACGCGACGATCCGCGCGGAGCTGGCGCTCGAGCTGTAGGAGGACGCCGTCCTGTCCGGGGCCCCTGGCAGCATCCGCCCATGGCGACCGACTTCCAGGTGACGATCGACTGCGCCGACCCGCACGGGCTCGCCGACTGGTGGGCCGAGGCGCTGGGCTGGCAGGTGGAACCCCAGGACGAGGCGTTCATCCGGCGGATGGTCGAGGCCGGGCAGGCCACCGAGGCGGACACGATCGTCCACCGTGGTGTCCTCAAGTGGCGGATCGGTGAGGCCATCACCTCGCCCGACCCCGGCCGGCCGCGGGTGCTGTTCCAGCTCGTGTCCGAGGCCAAGACGGTCAAGAACCGGCTGCACCTCGACGTGCACGTGGGCGCCGAGCGGCGCGAGGCCGAGGTCGCGCGCCTGGCGGCGATGGGTGCCACCGAGCTCTGGCGGGCCGCGCAGGGGCCGTTCGAGTGGGCGACGATGGCCGACCCCGAGGGCAACGAGTTCTGCGTCGCCTGAAGGCCCCTCACCGAGCGAGCGATGGGGCGGGGTGGCCTCGTCCCGCGTCCCGCCGGAGCCTGCGCAGGGTGGGGAGGAGGAGGTCCCTCGTCAGCCGAGTCGGACGTCGCGCGCGAGCCGGCGGTAGGCGATGGTGCGCTCGGCGATGCGGCGGGCGCGACGGCGCCGGGGACCGCGTTCGGTGCCGAGGTAGCGAGCGTCCTCGACGAGCTGGAACGCGGCCAGGACGCTGGCCCGCACCTCGCGCGGACGCGGGCCGGCGGGGATCACGGGCTGGGCCGAGGTCATGGGGAGCCCCCTCTCCCGGAGCGCCGGTGACGACGGGCCCCGTGACGCCATGGTGCCCGCTCCGGACCGTGCGTAACCGGTACCGGCTCGAATTGGTACCGGTGTGACGAACGGGACGGACGAGGCGTTCCGTACCGTGCCGCCATGAGCCGCCAGAGCCGAGTCGTGGACACCCTCGTCCGGCTGGTCCGTGCCGCCGCGCCGGTCCTCCGCCGCACCGCCGAGGCGAGCCGTCCGACCGCCTCCCGGGCCCGCCGGTCCCCCGACCGCCCGGCGGCCGCGGGCATCGACGTCGACCACCGGCCGCGCACCGACGGGCGGCCCGACCCGGGCGAGGTCGTCTGGGCCTGGGTGCCGTACGACGAGGGCGACGGCCGCGGCAAGGACCGCCCCGTGCTCGTGGTCGGCCGGCGTGGCGACGAGCTGGTCGGCCTGGCGCTGAGCAGCAGGGACCACGACCGGGACGCCGCGGACGAGGCCCGCCACGGGCGGACCTGGATGGACGTGGGCACCGGCGGGTGGGACGGCCGCGGCCGCCCGAGTGAGGTCCGGCTGGACCGGCTGGTGGTGCTCGACCCGGCCCGGGTCCGGCGGGAGGGCGCCGCCCTGGACCGGCACGTCTTCGACGAGGTGGTCGCCGCCGCCCGGCGCACCCAGGGCTGGTGACCTCAGGCGGCAGCCGCGGCGAGCCGGCGCTTGGCCAGGGCGATGGGCAGCTGACCCACCAGGGCCGGCAGCACCCAGGCCAGCGGGCTGCCGGTCTGTGCGACGAGCAGGCCGGTGGTGAGGGCGATGTAGGAGCCGCCGAGCAGGTGCGGCTGCAGCACCGGCCAGCGCCGCCAACCGCGCCGGCGGGCCAGCGCGCCGGCGACCGCCAGCCCCTCCGTCAGCAGGCCGAAGGGGACCAGCCAGGCCAGACCCGGCTGCGAGGACGCGAGCCCGGCCCCGGTCGCGGCCACCAGCAGGACGGCGACCTGGTAACCCGCCGCGGCGGACCAGGCGGGCCGGCCGGACAGGCGGGCGGCCAGCCAGAGCGGCCCCAGCAGCAGTCCGGCCGTCCCGGCGCCGACGTGGAGGAGGAGCAGGGTCTCGGGCACGGACCGACCGTGGCAGCGCGGACGGGCCGGCCGGTAGCGCCGACCGTCATCGACCGACGGTGACGGGTGTCAGTCGGCGACGTCGTCGCGGCTGGGCTGCCGCACGGCCGGGCGCAGGTGGTAGACGCCGGTCTGCCCGGGCAGCGGGTGCAGGTCGTAGCGGGAGACGACCTTGGGCCCGTCGTGCAGGTGCACGTGCGTGACCGTGGGCAGCGGGTCGCCGTGGCGGGCGGCGCGGACCTCCACCCGCCCGTCGAGCGGGCCGCCCACGAAGAGCAGGACGGTGTCCTCGGCGTCCTCCGGCCGGGCCTCCCCGGGCGCCTCGACCGCCTCGACGTCGGACAGGTCGGTCTCCCTCCTGGCTGCGCTCACCCGGACGAGAGTAGGCGCCCGGGCGACGGTCTCAGCCCGGCCGGCCCACCAGGTACCGGGCCAGCAGGGGCGCACTGAGCAGCATGACGAACAACCGCAGCACCTGGACGGCGAGGACGAAGGTGGCGTCGGCGCCCGCGCCGGTGGCCGTGGCGAGGACGGCGTAGAGCCCGCCGGGCGTCGTCGCCAGGTAGGCGTCGAGCCGGCCGGCGCCGGTGGCCGCCGCCAGCACCTCGCCCAGGCCGGCGCAGGCGACGATCAGACCGAGGATGATCGCCAGGGCCGGCGGGAGGGCGCGGCCGATGGTGCGCAGGCTGTCGCGGTCGGAGTTCAGGCCCACCTGCAGGCCGATGAGCACGAACGCTGCCGTCTCCAGCAGACCGGGGACGGCCGCGCCGCCCGAGAGCCCGCCGAGGTCGACCACGGCGGCGACCAGCATCGGCCCGAGCAGGGCGGGCACCGGGAGGCGCACGAGCCGGGCCAGGCCGTAGCCGCCCAGCGCGCACCCGGCGGTGAACAACAGGTCGGCGCCCCCACTCGCACCGTCGGCCGCCGGAGCCGCGTCCCCGGAGCCGGGGTCGGCGCCGTAGACCGCCGTCGCCACCACCGGCACCAGCACGACGATCAGCAGCACGCGCAGGTACTGCAGGACGGCGACCATCCGGTCGTCGGCGCCCAGGTCGCGGGCCATCGCCGTGATGCCCGAGGCGCCGCCGGCGACCATGGCGAAGGCGCCGGTGACGGGGGTGATCCCGGGCTGCAGCCGCAGCAGCAGGCCGGCGACGACGGTGAGCAGCAGCGTCGCGACGGTGACCAGGAGCACCGGCAGCCAGTCCTCGCCGAGCGCGGCGAGGGTGTCGAGGTCGACCAGCGCGCCGATCGAGACGCCGACGACGGCCTGCGCCGTGGCGATCGCCGGCCGCGGCACCGGCAGCCGGGTGCGACCGACCAGCCCGCGGACCAGCCCGGCGAGCAGGCCACCGAACAGCGCCGCCGTGGGGACGCCGGCCCGGTCGAGCAGCCAGCTCGCGAGGGCCGCCCCGGCCGCGGCCAGCACGCCGTCGCCGAGCCGGCGGAGGGGGACGCGCGCCACCCTCAGACGCCGGTGATGCGGCGCAGCTCGGCGACGTGTGCGTCGAAGGCGGCCCGGCCGGCCTTCGTCAGGGCCAGGGAGGTGCGCAGCCGGGAGGCGCGGGTGGCCTTGGAGACCCGTACGTAGCCGGCCTCCTCCAGCTGCTTGACGTGCTTGGACAGCACCGAGTCGCTGACCCCGACCGCGTCGCGGACGGTGGCGAAGTCCATCGTGTCGACGGCGGCCAGCAGCCCGCAGACCTGCAGCCGCGGCGGCGGGTGGATGACCGCGTCGAAGTGCGGCGCGACCGCGGTCACGGCTGCCCGCGCAGCTCGGCGACGTGGATCCGCGTCCACCACCGGCTGATCAGGGCCAGGCCGACGCCGATCACCGCGCCGCCCACCGCCATCGCGCCGCGGACGTCGAGCAGGTACTCGGCGGTCGCGGCGGCACCCAGCACGACGGCGTACAGGACGAGCCAGACGTGGATCGCCCGCCGTGTGGGTCCCGCCCGGAACCCGTTGACCCACAGACCGGTCAGCCGCGTGTACAGCGCGACGAGCCCCCGCATGCCCAGCAGGAAGAGGACGAGCGCGCCGAGGGTGACCCACGTGCTGCGCAGCGAGTAGCTGGCGAGGAAGCCCGCGATGAGCAGACCGAGCAGGGCGTCGTACCACCAGGGCTGCACGACCCGCTCGGCCACGGCGGTCCGGTCGGCCTGCAGGGCGGCCAGCTGCTCCTCGGCCGTCGTCCGGTCCGGCATCCCGTCACTCTCCACGTCCACACCTCTCCATCGCGTCGGGTCCATCGCGTCGGGTCCATCGCGTCGGGGAACCGGTTCGCGGTCACCGCTCGCCGCGCAGCTCGGCGACGTAGACCCGCATCCACCAGCGGTTGAACGCCGCGAGGGTCACGCCGAGCACGACGCCGCCGACCGCCATCGCTCCCCGCAGACCCAGCTCGTTCTCGGCGGTGAACGCGGCCGCGTAGACGACGAGCACCCACGCGACCCACGCCCACATCCCCCGCCGGGTCCGGCCACGGCGCCATCCGTCGACCCACACACCGGTGGCCCGCCGGAACAGGACGTAGACGACGCGGACACCCAGCAGGGCCAGGACCACCGCGCCGGCGCGCACCCAGTCGTTCTGCAGGGACTGGGAGCCGATCACGAGGAACACCCACAGGCCGAGCCCCACGTCCCACGGCCACCACGAGCCGGAGTGCTCGAGACGGTCGGCCAGCGCGGCCCGGTCGGCCCGGAGGGTGGCCAGCTGCGCCGCGGCCGTCGTCCGGTCCGTCGTGTCGTCGCTTTCCATGTCGGAAAGCATGGCCGGTCGCTTTCCGATCCGTCAAGTGACGGGCCGGGGTGTCACCCGGCGGGACGGGCGTGGTCGAATGGCGCCGCCACAGCGACGGCAGTGGAGGAAGCCCGGTGCGACTCCGGCGCGGTCCCGCCACTGTGACCCGGTCTCGCGCCGGGGAGTCAGGAACTCCCGCCGTCGCCTCCTGCCACCTCCGGGCGTGGACACCCGGGGAGAGGACACCTGCCGTGCGCGGTCGACCCGCATGACCTATCCGTTCGGGGCCGTCGTCGGCATGGACGACATGCGCCTGGCGCTGCTGCTCAACGCGGTCTCACCGGCCATCGGCGGGGTACTGGTGCGCGGGGAGAAGGGCACGGCCAAGTCGACGACGGTGCGCGCGCTGGCCGCCGTCCTCCCGCCGGTGGACGTCGTCCCCGGCTGCCGCTTCGCCTGCGACCCCGCCGCGCCCGACCCGGCCTGCCCCGACGGGCCGCACGAGCGGGGCGTCCCCGGGCAGACCCGTCCCGCCCGGCTGGTCGAGCTGCCGGTCGGCGCCTCCGAGGACCGCGTCGTCGGCTCGCTGGACCTCGAGCGGGCGCTCACCGAGGGCGTGAAGGCCTTCGAGCCCGGGCTGCTGGCGGCGGCCCACCGCGGCGTCCTCTACGTCGACGAGGTCAACCTGCTGCACGACCACCTCGTCGACCTGCTGCTCGACGCCGCCGCGCTGGGTACCGCCTACGTGGAGCGCGAGGGCGTCTCGGTGCGGCACGCCGCGCGCTTCCTGCTGGTCGGCACGATGAACCCCGAGGAGGGCGAGCTGCGCCCGCAGCTGCTCGACCGGTTCGGACTCACCGTCGAGGTGGCCGCGCCGCGTGACCCGGCCGAGCGCGCCGAGGTCGTCCGCCGGCGGTTCGCGTACGACGCCGACCCGGCCGGGTTCGCCGCGTCCTGGGCCGGCGAGGAGTCCGCGCTGGCCGCCGGCATCGCGGCCGCCCGGGCCCGCCTGCCGCAGGTCGCCCTCTCCGACGACGCGCTGCGCCAGGTGACCGCCGTGTGCGCCGCCTTCGACGTCGACGGGCTGCGCGCCGACCTGGTCACCGCCCGCACCGCGATGGCGCACGCCGCCTGGTCCGGCCGCGACGAGGTCACCGAGGACGACGTCCGCGTGGCCGCCCGTCTCGCGCTCCCCCACCGCCGCCGGCGCAACCCCTTCGACGCCCCGGGTCTCGACGACGACACCCTCGAGCAGGCGCTGAGCGACTCCCGGCCCGACGACGACCCGCCCGAGGGTCCCGGCGACGGCGGCACTCCCCCGCCTCCCCCGGGCAGCGGCGACGGCTCCGGTGACGACCACCCGCGCGCGGACGGCGACCCGCCTGCACCCGAGGACGCCCGACACCACGACGAGGGCACCCAGGGAGACGGGGGCACCCGGGAAGCGGACGGCGGGAGCGGGCAGGCGCGGGAGAAGGCCGCCGTCGCGCCGTCCGACCCGTTCCGCGCCCGGCGGCTCGAGGTGCCCGGCATCGGCGCCGGCGCGGCCGGGCGCCGGTCGCGGGCGCGCAGCGAGCGCGGCCGGGTCGTGGGCTCGGTCCGCCCGTCGGGACCGGTGACCCGGCTGCACCTGGTCGACACCGTGCTGGCCGCCGCGCCCCACCAGGTCGCCCGCGGCCGCACCGGCCCCGGCCTGCGCGTCGCCCGGGAGGACCTGCGCCAGGCCACGCTCGAGGGCCGCGAGGGCAACCTCGTCCTGTTCGTCGTCGACGCCAGCGGGTCGATGGGCTCGCGGCAGCGGATGGGCGCGGTCAAGGGCGCCGTCCTCTCCCTCCTGCTCGACGCCTACCAGCGCCGCGACAAGGTCGGCCTGGTCACCTTCCGCGGCGGCGAGGCCGAGCTGGCGCTGCCGCCCACCTGGTCGGTCGAGGCCGCCGCGGCCCGGCTGCGCACGCTGCCCACCGGCGGGCGCACGCCACTGGCCGCGGGCCTGCAGCGCGCCACCGAGGTGCTGCGCGTCGAGCGGGTGCGCGACCCACAGCGACGGCCGCTGCTCGTCGTCGTCACCGACGGCCGGGCCACCGGAGCGCGGGGCAGCGACGCGCTCGGCGCGGCGCACACGGCGGCCCGGCGGCTGGCCGAGGCCGGGACGGCGGGCGTCGTCGTCGACTGCGAGTCCGGGCCGGTGCGGCTCGGGCTGGCCGGCGTCCTCGGTCTGCACCTGGGCGCGCAGACCCTGCGACTGGAGGAGCTGGCCGCGGACGCGCTGGCCGCCACCGTCCGCAGCGCGCGAGAGGCGGCCTGAGGTGCCCCAGGGACAGGTCGCGGTCACCCCACAGGACGGGCTGACGACGCGGCAGCGCCGCAACCGCCCGCTGCTCGCCGTCCACACCGGCGAGATGAAGGGCAAGTCCACCGCCGCGTTCGGCATGGCGATGCGGGCGTGGAACCAGGGCTGGTCGGTCGCGGTCTACCAGTTCGTCAAGAGCGCGAAGTGGAAGGTGGGCGAGGAGAACGCGCTGACCGCGCTGGGGCGGCTGCACGAGCAGACCGGCGAGGGCGGCCCGGTCGTCTGGCACAAGATGGGCTCGGGCTGGAGCTGGTCGCGCCGCCAGGGCACCGAGGTCGACCACGCCGCCGACGCCGCCGAGGGCTGGGCGCAGATCACGCGCGACCTCGCCGCCGAGGCGCACCGCTTCTACGTGCTCGACGAGTTCACCTACCCGCTGAAGTGGGGCTGGGTGGACGTCGACGACGTGGTGACGACGCTGCGCGAGCGGCCCGGCAACCAGCACGTGGTCATCACCGGCCGCGACGCACCGCCGGCGCTGGTCGAGGCCGCCGACCTCGTCGTCGAGATGACCAAGGTCAAGCACCCCATGGACGCCGGCCAGAAGGGCCAGCGGGGGATCGAGTGGTGAGCGGCGGGGTGGGCGGGTGAGCAGCGCAGTCCCGCGCGTGGTGGTCGCAGCCCCGTCGAGCAACGCGGGCAAGACGTCGGTCGCCACCGGGCTGGTCGCCGCGCTGTCCGCCCGCGGGCTGGCCGTCTCCCCGCACAAGGTCGGCCCCGACTACATCGACCCCGGCTACACGGGCCTCGCCGCCGGACGCCCCGGTCACAACCTCGACCCGGTGCTGGCCGGTGAGGAGCGGATCGTCCCGCTGTTCCTGCACGGCGCGCGGGGTGCCGACGTCGCCGTCGTCGAGGGCGTCATGGGGCTGTTCGACGGCGCCACCTCCCCCGACGTCGCGCCCGGCTTCGCCTCGACGGCGCACGTCGCCCGGCTGCTGCGCGCACCCGTGGTCCTCGTCGTCGACGCGAGTGCGCAGGCGCAGAGCGTCGCCGCGCTGGTGCACGGGTTCGCCACCTTCGACCCCACCGTGCGACTGGGCGGCGTGGTGCTCAACCGGGTCGGCAGCGACCGGCACGAGCAGATCCTGCGCGAGGCGCTGGGCGCGTCCGGCGTGCCCGTGCTCGGCGCGGTCCGCCGTCTCCCGGAGCTGGGCACGCCGTCGCGGCACCTGGGCCTGGTGCCCGCCGCGGAGCGGTCGGCCGAGGCGCTGGCCACGGTCGCGCGGCTGGGCGAGGTGGTGGCCGGCAGCGTCGACCTGGACGCCGTCCTGCGGCTGGCCCGCACCGCACCCGACCTCGACGTCGCCGCCTGGGACCCGGCCGCCGAGGTCACCGTCGTCCCCGGCCGGCCGCGGATCGCCGTCGCCGGCGGCCCGGCGTTCACCTTCGGCTACGCGGAGAACGCCGAGCTGCTGGCCGCGGCCGGCGCCGAGGTGGTCACCGTCGACCCGCTGCGCGACGAGGCGCTCCCCGAGGGCACCACCGGGCTGGTGGTCGGCGGTGGCTTCCCCGAGGTCTACGCCGAGCAGCTGTCGGCCAACGAGGGCCTGCGGGCCGACGTCGCCGCGCTGGCCGCCCGCGGCGGGCCGGTCGCGGCCGAGTGCGCCGGGCTGCTCTACCTCGCCCGGGAGCTCGACGGGCACCCGATGTGCGGCGTCCTCGACGTGGCGACGGCGATGTCACCGCGGCTGACGCTCGGCTACCGGGCCGCGGTCGCCGTCTCCGACAGCGTGCTGGCCGCGGCCGGCACCCGGGTGCGCGGCCACGAGTTCCACCGCACGCACGCCCTCCCCGAGGCCGGCGCGACGCCGGCCTGGCAGTGGTCGGCGGCCGGCGCGGAGGGGTTCGTCTCGGGCTCCGTGCACGCCTCCTACCTGCACCTGCACTGGGCCGGCAGCCCGGCGCTGCCGCAGCGGTTCGTCGCCTCCTGTGCAGCGCGCGTCCGTCCCGACCGATCGGAGCAGCATGCACATCGCTGAGGGCTTCCTGCCGGTGCCGCACGCGATCGGCTGGGTCGTCGCCGCTGCCCCGTTCGTCGTGCACGGCGCCCGCGCGGTGGCGACGGAGGTGCGCGAGCGCCCCGAGTCGACGCTGCTCCTCGGCGCGGCCGGCGCCTTCACCTTCGTGCTCAGCGCGATCAAGCTGCCCTCGCTCTTCGGCAGCTCCAGCCACCCGACCGGCACCGGCGCCGGCGCGGTGCTGTTCCGCCCACCGGTGATGGCCCTGCTCGGCACGGTGGTCCTGCTGTTCCAGGCGCTGCTGCTGGCCCACGGCGGGCTCAGCACGCTCGGCGCCAACGCGTTCGCCTTCGCCGTCGTCGGCCCGTGGGCCGGCTACGGCGCCTACCGGCTGACCCGCGCGCTGGGCGCCGGGCTGCTGCCCGGCGTCTTCGTCGCCCTCGCCCTGGCCGACCTCGCCACGTACGGAACGACGTCGCTGCAGCTGGCCCTGGCCTTCCCCGACCCGGCCAGTGGGCTGGCCGGCGCGGCGGTCAAGTTCCTCGGCGTCTTCGCCGTCACCCAGGTGCCGCTGGCGATCGGCGAGGGCCTGCTCGGTGTCCTGCTGTTCCGGGTGCTGACCGTCAACGCCCGGCCCGAGCTCGAGCGGCTCGGCGTGCTGCCGCCGGAGCCCACGCCCACGGAGGAGCGCGCGTGACCCGCCGCCGGCTGGTCACCGCGCTGCTCGTCCTCGCCGTGCTCGCGCTGTTCGCCCTCCCGCTGCTGCTCGACGGCGGCGCCGAGTACGCCGGCACCGACGGCCAGGCCACCGCGGTGATCGAGGAGTCGGGCTACCGGCCGTGGGTCGAGTCGGTGTTCTCGCCGTCGTCGGCCGAGGTCGAGTCGGGCCTGTTCGCGCTGCAGGCCGCCCTCGGCGGAGGCGTGCTCGGCTACGTGCTCGGCCGGCTGCGCGGCCGCCGCCAGGCCGCCCGCCCCGCCCGGTCCGAGCAGCTGCCCGCGGACGACACGTGATCGAGCTCGCGAGGTCACACGAGGACACGGCACCGGCCGGTACGGGCTCGACGAGCGCCAGCGAGGAGTGCCCGTGACCGGACTGGCGGTGGACGACGCGGCCTGGGCCAGCGCCTGGCGCACCCGCTCCCCCGTCGACAAGCTGCTGCTCTGCGGCGGCCTCGTGGTGTGCGCGCTGGTCCTGCCCGCGTGGCCGGGCAGCGTGCTGGTGGCCGTCACCGCCGTCGTCCTCGCGCTCGGCCCGGCGCGTGTGCCGGCTCGCACCTTCGGGCGCGCGGTGCGCTGGCCGCTGACCTTCGTGGTCGTGGGCGCGCTGACCGCCGTCGTCTCGGTCGACGGCGGCGGGCTCGGCTGGGCGCCGGACGCCGCCGCCCGCGCCGGCTCGCTGGTCGGGCACTCGGTCGCCGGCGGTGCGGCGGTGCTGCTGCTGGCCACCACCACGCCGGTGTCGGACCTGCTGCCCGCCCTGCACCGGCTGCGCGTCCCGGCCGCCGTCGTCGAGGTGGCCGGCGTGACCTACCGGTTGCTGTTCGTGCTGCTGGAGAGCCTGTCCACCATCCGCGAGGCGCAGGCCAACCGCATGGGCTACTCGTCGCTGCGCCGCTCCTACCGCTCGTCGGGTGTGCTGGCCGCCGCGGTGCTCACCCGCTCCTGGGACCGGGCCCGCCGGATGCAGGAGGGCCTGGCCGGCCGCGGCATGGAGACCGGCCTGCGGGTGCTGCCCGAGGCCCTGCCCTCGTCGCGGGGCTTCCTCGCCGCCACCGCCGCCGGCCTGGCCGCGATCGCCGCCGCCGGGGTCCTCGCCGCATGAGTCACCGGACGCTGACCGCCGAGGGCCTGGTCGTCGGCTACGAGCGCGGCCGCCGCGTGCTCGACGGCGCCTCGCTCACCGTCCCGGCCGGACGCCGCCTGGCGGTCCTCGGCGCCAACGGCTCGGGCAAGACCACCCTGCTGCGCTGCCTGTCCGGCGCCCTGCGCCCCGACGCCGGCGGCGTCGCCGTCGACGGCGCGCTGCTGCGGCACACCCGCGGCGGCCTGCGCGCCCACCGGCAGGAGGTCCAGCTCGTCCTGCAGGACCCCGACGACCAGCTGTTCAGCGCCTCGGTGGCCCAGGACGTCTCCTTCGGCCCGCTCAACCTGGGCCTGCCCGAGGAGCAGGTGCGCGAGCGGGTGGCCGAGGCGCTGCGCCTGCTCGCCGTCGACGGCCTGGCCGGCCGGCCCACCCACCAGCTGTCCTACGGCGAGCGCAAGCGGGTGGCGATCGCCGGGGCGGTGGCCATGCGCCCGTGCGTGCTGCTGCTCGACGAGCCCACCGCCGGCCTCGACCCCTCCGCCGTCACCGAGGCGCTGGCCGCGCTGGCCCGGCTGCAGGAGTCCGGCTCGACGGTCGTCATGAGCACCCACGACGTCGACCTGGCGCTGCGCTGGGCCGACGAGGTGGCCGTCGTCGTCGGCCGGCGGGTGGTGCAGGGCCGGCCCGAGGTGGTCCTGGCCGACGACGACCTGCTCGCCGGCGCCCGCCTCGACCGGCCGTGGGCGCTCACCGTCGGCGCCCGCCTGCGCGAGCTCGGCCTGCTGCCCGACGGCGCCCTCCCCCGCGACGCCGCCGCCCTCCTGGCCGCGCTGCCCGAGCGGCCGGGCGTGCCCACGTGAGGGTCACCGTCGGCGTCGGCGCGGTGTCGGGGGTGCGCGCCGAGGAGGTGCTCGCCGCCGTCGACGCCGTCCTG
>NZ_JBFNXQ010000122.1:0-14424 GCF_041018925.1 Geodermatophilus maliterrae | reverse complement strand
CCTGCGCCTGCTGTGCGCTGGCCTCCTCGGCCTCGCGGCTGCCGCGGCTGGCGGCCAGGTCCTCCAGTGGCTGGAGGTCCTCGGCCACGTCGACCGCGCCGGCCTCGGCAGCCTCGGCGGACTCGGAGGTCAGACCCAGCTCCCGGGCGACGCTGGCCGACTCCGCGCGGCCGGCGCCGGCCTGCGCGGCGGGGTCCGCGCCGACGACGACGTTGACCAGCAGGGCGCCGGCGGCGGCGGCGCCGAGCAGGAGGCCGGGTCGGCGGGCGGGAACCGGACGGCGGCGGGAACCGGCGGCGCGGGCACGCCGCTCCGCGGAACGGCCGGACGTGGTCGTGCGGGGGTCCATGGGTCGGGGTGCTCCGGGATGTACGGGCGCAGCGGCACGGGAGGCAGCGGCGGGGCGGACGGCGGGTGCGCGGGCAGCGCGCCGGGCCGGCGCGGGCCCACCAGGAGGAAGCGGCACGGGGCCGGTCGAGCGGAGGGTGCTCGGGCTGGTGGGCTCGCGGACGGCGTCCGGGGCGGACGGCCGCGGACGGTCAGGTGCGCGGGCGCGCCGGGGTCCGGGAGAGCCGGGGTGGACGGGGTGGTGCGGCAGGGCAGGCGCACGCCATCCGGCGGCTCTCCGTTCTTCCGTGAGCCGCCTGCCGAGTTAGCTGACGGGTTCGGGCGGGAAGCAGCCCTACCTGCCCGGACGGATGCCCGGTGCGGGATTCACCCCAGTACTGCGGTGGGTCCCCGGCTCGCCCCAGCGGGCGACTCGGCGGCGTCCGTCCGGCCTCCCCCGACGGGGGACGTGGCGACCGGTCGGACGCGGTCACGGTACCGGCGTTATGCGATCGTGACAACGAGTCGACACCGGTTTCGTCGGGTGACCGCGGTCGCACACCGCCCGATCGGCGGCCGGAGGGTGTATGCACCCGCGGTTCCGAGGGCTCGGTCGAGGCGTCGGTCCGGCGGGGACGGCGACGGCGGGCGACGCGGCTCACTGCTCGGTCTGTGCCGTGACCGGCTCGGTGTCCCGCAGGTCCGGGAACCGGTGGCCGGCGCTCGACAGCTCGACGACGGCACCGTCCTCGGACTCGAGCAGCAGCCGGCAGGACCCTCCGGCCCGGCGCCCTCAGCCGGCGTCGGCCCAGGAGCGGACGACGGCGACGTCGAGCGGGAAATCGACGGGGAAGCCGCCGAACAGCAGCCGCCCGGCCGTGACCGCCGCGGCGCGGACCTCGCGGGTGACGTCGGCCGCCAGGTGCTCCGGCGTGTGCACGACGACCTCGTCGTGCAGGAAGAACACCAGGTGCGGCCGCTGCGCCGGCGTCCCGCCGCCGAGTCGCCACAGCCGGTTGCGCAGGTCGGCCAGCCAGCACAGCGCCCACTCCGCGCCGGTGCCCTGGACGACGAAGTTGCGCGTGAACCGCCCCCACGCGCGGCGGGCACGGTCGCGGTCCTCGCGGGGGCCGTCGTCGTCGGGCGGCTCGCCGAGGTCGGCGCCGCGCTGCGCCCACGCGCCGGTCGGCAGCGGCGACCCGCGGCCGAGCAGGGTGGACACGACGGCGCCGCGCTCCCCCGCCCGGGCGGCCTCCTCGACCAGCTCGATCGCCCGGGGGTAGCGGCGGGCCAGCCGCGGCAGCATCCGGCCGCTCTCCCCGCGGGTGCCGCCGTACATCGCCCCGAGCATCCCGAGCTTGGCCTCGGCGCGGGTGGCGACGGCGCCGCCGGCCACCATGCCCTGGTACAGGTCGGCCGACCGCGCCGCCTCGGCCATCGCCGCGTCACCGCTCATGCCGGCCAGCACCCGCGGCTCGAGCTGGGCGACGTCGGCGACCACCAGTTGCCAGCCGTCGTCGGCGACCGCCGCCGGGCGCACCGCCACCGGCACCGACAGCGCGCCCCCGCCCTGGGCCGACCACCGGCCGGTCACCACCCCGCCGGGCAGGAACGCCGACCGGAACCGGCCGTCGCGCACCCAGGTCTCCAGCCAGCTCCAGCCGTGCGCCGACAGCAGCCGCGCGAGCTTCTTGTACTCGAGCAGCGGCGCGACGACCGCGTGGTCGACCTGCTCGAGCGTCCACTGACGGGTGTCGTCGACCGGCAGCCCGGCGGCCTGCAGCGCGCGGAGCAGCTCGACCGCCGAGTCGGGGTTGAGGCCGGGCGCGCCGAGGGCCGCGCGGACCTCCCCGGCCAGCCGCTCGAGCACCGGCGGCCGGACGCCGGCCGGCGGGCGCGGGCCGAGCGCATCGGTGAGCAGCCGCTCGTGGACGTCGGCCCGCCACGGCAGCCCGGCGTGGGTCATCTCCGCGGCGACCAGCGCGCCGGAGGACTCCGCGGCCAGCAGCAGCGCGAGCCGACCACGCTCGGCCGACGCGGCCAGCGCCGCCTGCTGCCGGTCGTGCTCGGCGACCGGGTCGAGCCGGTCGGCGGGGTCCGCGAGGGGGAAGAGGGCGTGCTCGGCCGTCGTCACCGGCTGCAGGTCGTCCCAGCCGGGAGTGTCCTCACCGGCGAGCGGCCACTGGTCCACGAACGGCGAGCGGCGGAGGACGGCGTGGGTCAGCCGCAGGTCGGTGCAGCGCTCGACCCGGACGCCGGCGTCGAGCAGCGCCGGGTACCAGCGGGTGGTGTCGTCCCACACCCAGCGGACCGGCGTGCGCTCCCGCTCCCGCACCCAGCCGGGCAGCTCGTCCGACGGCAGGCGGGTGACCTCGGCCGCCGTCGCGTCGCCGGTGCACCGCCACGCCTCGACGACGTCCCCGCGGCGGCGGAGGACGATCCGATCCACGCCCGCAGTGTCGCCGACGGGTGCGACGTCCCCGTGCCTCCGCGCCGGGCGGCCCACTCCAGGATCCCGCCGCGAGCTCGCGAGTGGCGGGAGGCAGGGGCCCCCGTTCAGCCGAGGAGGCGGCGCAGGGTCCGGATCGGCTGGTGGACCCACCACGACGCGACGCGGAGACCGAACCGCCACAGGTCACCCCACTCCGCCGGCCGCGGCGCCCCGGCGGGAGCGGCGGGCGTGGTCGGCGCGGGCGGGGGCTCCACGGGCGGGGGTTCCACGGGCGGGGACTCCACGAACGGGGGCTCGGCAGGCAGCGGTGCGGTGGGTGGCTCCCCCGGCACCAGGAGGTCGACCGGGGTGCGCCGCCGCGGGTCGCGCAGCGAGGCGAACGACGGGATCGACGGCGCGGCCGGGGACTCCTCCTCCGCGGAGGTCGTCCCCGCCCCGGGCGGCGTCACCGGCTGGTCGCCGCCGTCGGCCGGACCAGGACGGGGCAGGCGCGCGGGCGGCTCGGGGACGACGGCCCGGATGGCGGCGATCGTGCTGGGCCCCAGCCCGGGGACGGCGGAGAGCTCCCGCCGGGTGAGCACCGCGAGGTCGGCGACGTCGGTGATGCCCGCCCGGGTCAGCGCCGCGACCGCCCGCCCGGGCAGACGCAGCTCACCGACGCTCTTCCCGGGCTGGTTCCCCGGCGACCTGATCGCCATGGCCCCCGACCCTAGTCCGTGCGGTGCCCCGCTCAGCCGGCCGAGGCCACCCGGTCCTAGACGACCGCACGGTGCTGCGCCGCTCCACCGTCGGGCGCGGGCCTGACGAAGGACCCCTCTGCCTCCACCACTCCCGAGCTCGCGGTGGGACCCCGCGGAGGGGCCACTGCGCCGACGAGCGCCGTCCGCACACCGCACCTGCCCGGCGGCTGGACCCCGCGGGCTGCCACCGGCGCACGCCGCGACGGCCCCGCGTCCGCGCCCGGGCGGTGGCCGCCGCTCAGCCGTTGGCGCCGGCCGACCCGGGTGCGGCGTCGGAGTCGCCGGCGCCCGCGCCGTTCCCAGGAGCCGCCGGGCTCCCGGGCGCGCCGGTGTCCCCGTCCGCACCGTCGGCGTTCCCGTCCCCCGTGGCCGGGGGGCTGCTCGGAGCGCTGGTCCCCGGCCCGCTCCCGGCCGACGGCGCCGTCTCCGTGCCACCCGTCTCCGTGCCACCCGTCTCCGTGCCACCCGTCTCCGTGCCACCCGTCTCCGTGCCACCCGTCGGCTCGGTCGGCGCGCTCGTGGACGGTTCGGTCGTCGGCTCGGCCGGCTCGGTCGTCGACGGCTCGGTCGACGGCTCGGTCGTCGGCTCGGGTGCGGTGCCGGCCTCGGGCGCGGACTCGGTGGCCGGCTCGGGCGTGGACTCCGGAGCCGGCCCCGGGGTCGGGTCCGGGGTCGGATCCGTTGTGGCCCCGCCGGCGCCGGCGTCGGCCGAGGGGCTCGCACCCTGAGTGGTCCCGGGCGCCGGTGCGCTGCCGCCCGCCGGGGCGCCACCGGCCGGGGTCTCCTGCGGGGCCGGCGCCGGAGCGCTCGAGGGCGGCTCGGGCCGGGTCTCCTCCGGGGTCCCGGGCGCCGCGTCCCCGGTGGCGGAGGACGGTGCCTGCTCCGCGGGCGCGGGGGCGGCCGCGTCGTCGTCCGCGACGGTCGACGGGGCGGCCGCGACGAACAGGCGCACGCGGTCACCGGCGTCGACCTCGGTGCCGGCCGGGTCGAGGCGGGTCACCGTCCCGGGCGCGGCGTCGGGGGTCACCGTCGTCTGCTGACCCACGGTCAGGCCCAGGTCGGTCAGCTCGGGGACGACCTCCCCCACCGGGCGGCCGACGTACTCGTCGGCGGCCAGGACGATGCCGTCCTCCGACGGCGCGGCGACGGCGGCCGACCGGTCTCCGTCGGACAGGCCGCCCACGAGCGCGACCGCCCCGCCGCCGAGCAGGACGACGGCCAGCACCGCGAGGACGAGCAGCAGCCGCCGGCGGTGCCCGTCCGCCGCAGCGGGCCGGTCCGAGGCGGCGGTGGACGCGGCCCGGACCGGCGGCTGCTCGGCCGGCGCGATCGGCCGGGTCGCCGATACGGCCGCCATCCGCGGCGCCGTGGCCGGGTGCACGGTGTCCTCGATGGCGTGCAGGAAGGCGTCGCCGTCGGCCAGGCGCTGCCCGGGGTCCTTGGTCAGGGCGGCGTCGATGAGGTGCCGGACGTCCGGCGGGACCTCGGCCGGCAGGGGCTCGGGGTCCTCGCGGACCTGCTTGAGCGCGACGGTGACCGGATTGGTGCCGGTGAAGGCGGCGCGGCCGGTGAGGGACTCGTAGCCGACCAGGCCGAGGGCGTAGACGTCGCTGGTCGGGCTGACCCGCTCGCCGGCGGCCTGTTCGGGCGACATGTACTGCGCGGTGCCGATGACCTGGCCGGTGCCGGTGAGCGGCACGCTCTCCGCCGACCAGGCGATGCCGAAGTCGGTCAGCTTCACCCCGCCGTCGGGCCGGACCAGGATGTTGCCCGGCTTGACGTCACGGTGGACGACGCCGGCACGGTGCGCCTCGGCCAGCCCCGCGGCCGCCTGCTGCAGCACCGACAGGGCGGCGTCCGGCTCGAGCGGGCCACCCTCGGTGAGCAGCGTCGACAGCGGCGCGCCGTCGACCAGCTCCATCACCAGGTAGCCGAGGTGCTCCCCGGTGTCGGCGGCCGTGCCCTCGCCGTAGTCCAGGACGGCGGCGATGTTCGGGTGGCTCAGCGCCGCGGCGTGCCGGGCCTCGGCGCGGAACCGGGCGAGGAAGGTCGGGTCGTCGGCGTACTCGCTGCGCAGGACCTTGACCGCGACGGACCGGTCGAGCAGCGTGTCCCGCCCCCGCCAGACCTGCCCCATGCCACCCCGGGCGATGAGCTCCTGCAGCTCGTAGCGGCCCCCCAGGGTCTGCCGACCCCTCTCGACCGTCGTCACTCCGTGCTCCGTCCCGTGCCGCTGCTGCGGGTGTCCCGCTCCCTGCCCGCCCCGTCCGGGGGCACACCGCAGGCAGCACGCGCGCCGAGCGCCGACGTGCCGCCGTCGCGGCCGTGCAGCACGGCCACGCCTCGTCGGGCGCGGGCGGCTGCGCGCGGGAGGCATGCCCGCCCCTGCCGGACCTGAACCACGGCGTCCCGGACGACGGCGACACCCCAGCGCAGGTCTCACGCAGGGTCGTGGCCCGGCGACGCGGCGGGGCGGGAGCCCTCCTGCAGGGCCCGCCGCGAGCGTGCGAGTGGTGAGGGCAGGAGGGTCCTCCTTCAGGTCAGGACGACGAGCAGGTCACCGCCCTCGACCTGCTGCACCGGGCCGATGGCCAGCCGCTCGACGGTGCCGCCGGCCGGGGCGGTGATCGCGGCCTCCATCTTCATCGCCTCGATGGTGGCGATCGGCTGGCCGGCCTCGACGGTGTCCCCCTCGGCGACCTTGAGGGTGACCACGCCGGCGAACGGGGCGGCGACCTGGCCGGGCTGGCTGCGGTCGGCCTTCTCGGCGGCCTTGACCTGGGCGTCGACGGAGCGGTCGCGCACGGAGACGGGGCGCAGCTGCCCGTTGAGCGAGCACATGACGGTGCGCATGCCGCGCTCGTCGGCGTCGGAGACGGCCTCCACGCCCATGAGCAGGGTGACGCCGGGCTCGAGGTCGACGGCGTGCTCGTCGCCGGGCCGCAGGCCGTAGAGGAACTCCTTGGTCGGCAGCACCGAGACGTCGCCGTAGGTCTCCGTGTGCGCCAGGTACTCCCGCGTCGGGCCGGGGAACAGCAGCCGGTTGAGCGTCTCCCGCGGCTGCTGCGCGAGGCCCAGGACGTCGTCGTCGGAGAGCTCGGCCGGCGGCTCGGCGGGACGCCGGCCCTCCAGCGCGCGGGTGCGGAACGGCTCGGGCCAGCCGCCGGGCGGGTCGCCCAGCTCGCCGCGCAGGAACCCGATGACCGAGTCGGGCAGGTCGTACTTGCCCGGCTCGGCGGCGAAGTCGTCGACCGAGACGCCGGAGCCGACCAGCTGCAGCGCCAGGTCGCCGACCACCTTCGACGACGGCGTCACCTTGACCAGCCGGCCCAGCAGGCGGTCGGCGGCGGCGTAGGCGTCCTCGACCTCCTCGAACCGCTGCCCCAGCCCCAGCGCGATCGCCTGCTGGCGCAGGTTGGACAGCTGCCCGCCGGGGATCTCGTGCCGGTACACCCGCCCGGTCGGGGCGGCCAGCCCGGACTCGAACGGCGCGTACACCCGCCGCACGGCCTCCCAGTAGGGCTCCAGGTCGTTGACCGCGGCCAGGTCCAGGCCGGTGGCCCGCTCGGTGGCGTCGGTGGCGGCCACGATCGCCGACAGCGGCGGCTGGCTGGTGGTGCCGGCCATGGAGGCGACCGCGCCGTCGACGGCGTCCACGCCGGCCGACCAGGCCGCCAGCAGGGTGGCCAGCTGCCCGCCGGCGGTGTCGTGGGTGTGCAGGTGCACGGGCAGGTCGAAGCGCTCCCGCAGCGCGGTCACCAGCCGGGCGGCCGCGGGCGGCCGGAGCAGGCCGGCCATGTCCTTGATCGCCAGCACGTGCGCGCCGGCGTCGGCGATCTGCTCGGCGAGGCGGAGGTAGTAGTCGAGGGTGTAGAGCGTCTCCCCGGGGTCGGACAGGTCGCCGGTGTAGCACAGCGCCACCTCGGCCAGCGCCGTCCCGGTCCCGCGGACGGCGTCGATGGCCGGGCGCATCTGGGTGACGTCGTTGAGCGCGTCGAAGACGCGGAAGACGTCGATGCCGGTGGTGGCGGCCTCGGCCACGAAGGCCTCGGTGACCTGCTCGGGGTAGGCGGTGTAGCCGACCGTGTTGCGGCCCCGCAGCAGCATCTGCAGGCAGATGTTGGGCACCGCCTCGCGCAGCGCGGCCAGCCGCTCCCACGGGTCCTCGTGCAGGAACCGCAGCGCCACGTCGTAGGTGGCCCCGCCCCAGCACTCGAGCGAGAGCAGCTGCGGTGCGGTGCGGGCGACGTGCCCGGCGACGGCGAGCAGGTCCTTGGTGCGCACCCGGGTGGCCAGCAGCGACTGGTGCGCGTCGCGGAAGGTGGTGTCGGTGACCGCCAGCGCCGTCTGCGACCGCAGGTCGGCGGCGAAGGCCTCGGGGCCGAGCTCCAGCAGCCGCTGGCGGGAGCCGTCGGGGGCGGGCGCGCGCAGGTCGGCCGGGGGGAGCTTGGTGACCGGGTCGACCAGGTGCGGCCGCTCGCCGTGCGGCTTGTTGACCGTCACGTCGGCGAGGTAGCTGAGCAGCCGCGTGCCGCGGTCGGCCGAGCTGCGGGCGGTGAGCAGGTGCGGCCGCTCCTCGATGAAGGAGGTGGTGACCCGGCCGGCCTGGAAGTCGGGGTCGTCCAGCAGCGCCTGCAGGAACGGGATGTTGGTGGCCACGCCGCGGATGCGGAACTCGGCGACGGCACGGCGGGCGCGGGCCACGGCGATGCCGAAGTCGCGGCCGCGGCAGGTGAGCTTGACCAGCATCGAGTCGAAGTGCGCGCCCACCTCCGCGCCCAGCGACGAGCCGCCGTCCAGCCGGATGCCGGCGCCGCCGGGCGAGCGGTAGGCGGTGATCCGGCCGGTGTCGGGACGGAAGCCGTTGGCCGGGTCCTCGGTGGTGATCCGGCACTGCAGCGCCGCCCCGCGCAGCACGATCGTGTCCTGGGACAGGCCGAGGTCGGCCAGCGTCTCCCCCGCCGCGATCCGCAGCTGCGACTGCACCAGGTCGACGTCGGTGACCTCCTCCGTGACCGTGTGCTCGACCTGGATGCGCGGGTTCATCTCGATGAACACGTGCCGGCCCTCGCGGTCGAGCAGGAACTCCACCGTGCCGGCGTTGACGTAGCCGATGGCCTTGGCGAAGGCGACCGCGTCGGCGCAGATCCGCTCCCGCAGCTCCGGGTCCAGGTTCGGCGCCGGGGCCAGCTCCACCACCTTCTGGTGGCGGCGCTGCACCGAGCAGTCCCGCTCGAAGAGGTGGACGACGTCGCCCTGCGCGTCGGCCAGGATCTGCACCTCGATGTGCCGCGGGTCGACGACGGCCTGCTCGAGGAAGACCGTCGCGTCGCCGAAGGCCGACTCCGCCTCCCGCATCGCCGCCTGCACCGCGGCGGAGAGCTCGTCGGGCCGCTCCACCCGGCGCATGCCGCGCCCGCCGCCGCCGGCGACGGCCTTGACGAACACCGGGAACGGCAGCTCGTCCGCCGCGGCCAGCAGCGTGTCGACGTCGTCGCCGGGCTCGGTGGAGGCGAGGACCGGCAGGCCGGCGTCCCGCGCGGCGGCGATCGCCCGCGCCTTGTTGCCGGTCAGCTCCAGCACCGACGCCGGCGGCCCGACGAAGGTGATGCCGGCGTTCGCGCACGACTCGGCCAGCTCCGGGTTCTCCGAGAGGAAGCCGTAGCCGGGGTAGACGGCGTCGGCGCCGGCCCGCCGCGCGGCACCGACCACCTCCTCGACCGACAGGTAGGCCCGCACCGGGTGCCCCTCCTGGCCGATCTGGTAGCTCTCGTCGGCCTTGAGCCGGTGCACCGAGTTGCGGTCCTCCCACGGGAAGACGGCGACCGTGCCGACACCGAGCTCGTAGGCGGCGCGGAAGGCGCGCACCGCGATCTCCCCGCGGTTGGCGACCAGGACCTTGGTGAACACGGGACTCCTCCGGGGTCGGCTGGGTGGGTGTCCGGTGCGCACTCTCCCAGAGCCGTGTGTCGGGCGTCTGACATCCTCGCGGTCCCGCTCCCCGCCGATGCAGGAGGCCCCGTGCGCGCCGCCCAGATCGCCACCCTCGACGGCCCGTCGTCCATCTCGGTCGTCGACGTCCCCGAGCCCGACGCCGACGGGAAGGTCGTCGTCGACGTCCACGTCGCCGGCGTGACCTTCCCCGAGGTGCTGCTCAGCCGGGGCGAGTACCAGCTCAAGCCCCCGGTGCCGTTCGTGCCCGGCAGCGAGGTCGCCGGCGTCGTGCGCAGCGCGCCTGCCGGCAGCGGCTTCGAGCCCGGCCAGCGGGTGGCCGCCTTCCCCGGGTTCGGCGGCTTCGCCGAGGTGGCGGTCGCCGACCCCGGCTTCGTCTTCCCCCTGCCCGACGCGATGGGCTTCGAGCAGGGCGCGGCACTGCCGATGAACTACCTGACCATGCACTTCGCGCTGCGCCGCCGCGGCCGGCTGCGGGAGGGCGAGACGGTGCTCGTGCACGGCGCCGCCGGCGGCCTGGGGACGGCGGGCATCCAGCTGGCGAAGGCGTACGGCGCCCGTGTGCTCGCGGTGGTGTCGAGCGAGGCCAAGGGCGAGGCCGCCCGGGCCGCCGGCGCCGACGAGGTCGTGCTCGCCGACGGCTTCCGCGAGCGCGTGAAGGAGCTGACCGGCGGCCGCGGCGTCGACGTCGTCGCCGACCCGGTGGGCGGCGACCGGTTCACCGACTCGGTGCGCAGCCTGGCGCGCGAGGGGCGGCTGCTGGTGCTCGGCTTCACCGGCGGCGAGATCCCCACGGTCAAGGTCAACCGGCTGCTGCTCAACAACGTCTCGGTCGTCGGCGTCGGCTGGGGCGCGTTCTGGAGCGGCGAGCCCGGCTACGTGCAGGAGCAGTGGCGCGACCTGCTGCCGCTGCTGGAGCAGGGACGCCTGCAGCCGGTGATCGGCTCCGTGCACGACCTGGCCGACGCCGCCGCGGCGGTCACCGAGCTCGACGAGCGCCGCGCCACGGGCAAGGTGCTGCTGCGGGTGCGGGGCTGAGCGTCCGCCCACCGGCGCACCCCGGTGTGACTCGATCGGCAGCCCGTCCTGCCTGCCCCGCGGGGCTCCCCGCCGGACACTGGAGGGGACACCGACGGGAGGAGGAGCCGTGCACGCAGAGCTGACCGACCTGCACGAGAGCTACGTGTGGCGGGTCAACGCCGCCGTCGCCGAGGACCGCATGGACGTCGTCCAGGCGCTGCACGAGGAGTACGTCGAGGCGGCGCTGCAGCGCATCCTCGCGACCGCCTGACGTCCGGTCTCGTGGAGGCGCAGCACTGCCCGTGTCCCTGGGCGGCCCGCCCCGGAGGAGTTCCGCGTTCTCGCTCGCGTGACGCCAGAGGCCGCCGACGGGGCTGATGTCCCCGAACGCGCCGCCCACTACGAGACACCGGCCTGATCACTCGAATCAGTGAACGCGGTGACACCGTCGACGCGTGCGGGTCTGGGCGCCGGCTGTGGCTGCCGTGAGCGCGGCTCGAGCTCGCTGACGAGGACGCCGGCCACGATCAGCGCGGCGCCGACGACGGCGAGGCCGGGCAGTCGGTCGCCGGCGAGGCGTCCGATGATGCCGCCCCACACCGGCTCGCCGGCGTAGATGACCGTCGCCCGGGTCGGGGACACCGACTGCTGCGCCCAGTTCATGGTGATCTGGATGAGGCAGCTGGCGGCCCCCAGACCGATCGCGGCGGCGAGCCAGAGCCAGGACGAGGACGGAACGGCCTCGCCCACGACGGGCACCATCGCCACCGACAGGGCGCCGCCGACGAGCAGCTGCACCACCGTCACCCGGCCGAGGTCGACGGTGCCGGCGAACAGGCCGATGAGGACGATCTCCGCGGCGATGGCGACGGTGCTGACCAGCGTCAGCACTTCTCCGGCGCTCAGCGTCAGCCCCGCCGACCCGGGGTCGGCCAGGAGCACCAGCCCGGTGAAGGCGAGCGCCACCCCGGCCCAGGCGGCGGGCCTGGGTGCGCGGCGGAACACCGCCCACTGCAGCAGCGGCACCAGCGGGACGTAGAGCGCGGTGAGGAACGCCGAGGTGCTGCTGGGGATCGTCTGCAGGCCGACGGTCTGCAGCGCGTACCCGCCGAAGATCGTCACGCCGATCGCCGCACCCGCGCCCAGCTCGCGCCGCGTCAGCCCCTTGAGCGTGCGGCGGAAGATGACCGCGCTGATCGCGCCGGCGGCGAGGAAGCGCAGGCCGACGAACAGCAGCGGCCCACCGTGCTGCACCGCCAGGTGGACGACGAGGAACGTCGTACCCCAGACCGCGGTGACGGCGACCAGTGCCAGCTCCTGCCGGCTGAACCGGACACTCCACCGCGGACGACGCTTTGTATGCAGCATTCTGCACACGCTATGTGTAGGATCCTGCACATGCGAACGCCGCGTCCGGATGTGCTCGCCCACGTCGGCGAGAACCTGCGCCGACTGCGCCAGGCCGCCGGGCTGAACCAGACGACGTTGGCCGAGGCCGCGGGGGTCAGCCGGCGGACGATCATCAACCTGGAGGCCGGCGAGGCGAACATCAGCCTGTCCGGGCTCGACCGCCTCGCCGAGGCGCTGGGCGTCACCTTCGTCGACCTCGTCGGCGCCCCCTCCGCGTCCACCCGCCGCATCGACGCGGTGGCCTGGCGCGGCGCGGCGCGGGAGAGCGAGGCGGTACTGCTGAGCAGTGCGCCGGCCCGCACCGAGGCGCAGCTGTGGTCCTGGGCGCTCGCCGCGGGCGAGCGGTACGACGCCGAACCGGACCCCGCGGGATGGCACGAGATGGTCGTCATCACCGAGGGCAGGCTCCGCATCGAACGCGACGAGGGCCCGATCACGCTCGCTCCCGGCGACTACGCCATCTACTCCAGCGCCCAGACCTACGCCTACTTCAACGTGCACGACGGCCTGACCCGGTTCACCCGCGTCGTCGTCTCCTGACCAGCCGACGCCACGACTTGCTCCCCGTGAGCAGCTCGCGCAGACCGGCCGCCGACAACGCCACTCAGGCAGCACGCTCCAGCCCTGAAGGCGCCTCTCGGGACACGAGCGGAAGCGCACGCGACCCATGCGACCGCCCCAGGACCTCGACCCCGGTGGTGTGCGGTGGCGGCGCGTCCACGGCCGCGAACGCGCCGCACGCGCACATCACCCCGGGCCGGACACCGTCCCGCGGTCCACTGCCGCACGCTTGAGGACCCGCGGCAGCACCTCGGCGCCGGCGGTGCCGGCCGCGGCCCAGGCGAGCACGACCAGCCACGACAACGGGTCCAGCGGAGTGCAGCCGAAGAACCGGCTCACCCCGGGCGTCTGGACGACCGCGACCAGCGCGAGCAGCGACCCGGCCGCCGTGGCCAGGACCAGCGGGCTGCGCCGCCCGGACCACGCGGTCTGCCCCAGCTGCGTGGCGATCAGCGCGGCCAGCCCCATCGTGCCGGCCCGCCGCCGGCCGGTCGGCCGCCCCGTCGCCCAGGCACCGGTGGCGCCGGCCGCCGTCGCCACCCCGCGGACGGCGACCAGCTCCCGCACCGAGGCGGTGAAGCCGCGCTGCGGACCGGCGCGCAGCACCGCCTCCAGCGGGTGCCCGTCCAGCGGCCCGCCGTCGGACGACGGAGCCGCGGCCCGCGGCGCGGCGACGGCGACGGCCAGCGCCGGGAACATGTCGGTGAGCAGGTTGACCAGCAGCAGCTGGCGGGTGCCCAGCGGCGCCCGCCCGCCGAACGCGGTGCCCAGCACGGTGAAGGCCACCTCGCCCGCGTTGCCGCCGACGAGGATGGCGACGGCATCGCGCACCCGCGACCACAGCGCCCGCCCCTCGGCGACGGCGTCGACCAGCCGGGTGAGGTCGCAGTCGGTCACCACCAGGTCCGCGGCGCTGCGGGCCGCCGGTGACTCCGCGCCGGCCACGCCCACCCCGACGTCGGCCAGCCGGATCGCCGCGGCGTCGTTGACCCCGTCTCCGGTCATGGCCAGCGTCGCCCCCGCGCGGCGCAGCGCGCCGACCAGCAGCACCTTCTGCTCCGGCGAGAGTCGGGCGAACACCGCCGCGTCGGCCACCAGCCGCGCCCGCTCCGCCGTCGATGCGCGGGCCAGCTGCGCGCCGGTCACCACCTTGTCGGCGTCGGGGACCCCGGCCTGCGCGGCGATCGCCGCGGCGGTCTCCGGGTGGTCGCCGGTGGCCACCAGCACCCGCACCCCGGCCGCGCGCAGCTGCTCGACCGCCGCCGCCGACGACGGGCGCACCGTGTCGGCCAGCCCCACCAGCCCGCGCAGGGAGAGCCCGTCGGCGGCCGCCTCGAGGTCGTCGGGCCGGCCCTCGACGGCGCGGTCGGCGACGGCCAGCACCCGCAGTCCCTCGCAGGCCAGCTCGCGCACCCGGCGGGCGGCGTCCCCGGCGTCGGTGCACCGGCGCAGCACCACCTCCGGCGCGCCCTTGACCACCAGCCGGCCGTCGCGCAGCGCGGCGGAGAAGCCGCGGCCGGTGGCGAAGGGCACCGACGCCTCGGCCTCCCCGTCGGTCGCGACCCCGCGGTCCGCGGCGGCGCTCACCACGGCGCGGTCGGTCTCGTGCGCCTCGTCGTCGCCGGCGCCGACGGCCGCCGCCGCCAGGCGCAGCAGCTCCTCGTCGGCGAGGTCGTCGGAGGGGCCGTCGGCCAGCGGGACCAACCGCACCACCTGCAGCCGGTTCTCCGTGAGCGTGCCCGTCTTGTCGAAGCAGACGGTGTCCACCCGGCCCAGCGCCTCCAGCACCCGCGCGCTCCGGACGACCACGCCCCGCGTCGACAGCCGCCGGGCCGCGGCCTGCTGCGCGACGGTGGCCACGAGCGGCAGCCCCTCCGGGACGGCGGCGACCGCGACTGCGACCCCGGACCCCACGGCCTCGCGCAGCGGGCGGCGCCACAGCACGCCCAGCGCGGTGACCGC